>JAFUXW010000127.1 GCA_017477035.1 Alphaproteobacteria bacterium
GAAGAAGGCGCTGATAAATTAACACTGGCAGATATGAACGAAGAGTCTGCTAATATGTTGGCATTACAAACACGTCAGCAATTGGCTATTAACTCTTTGAGCTTAGCTTCTCAAGCTGCTCAGTCTGTATTGCAGTTGTTCCAATAATCAGCATAGAGATCAACGAAAAAGAGTGGTATTTTTGCCACTCTTTTTTGTTTGGCTACCACAAAAAAAGCCCGAGTAAAAACTCGAGCAAATTGGTAGGGGCTTGAGAAAAGAAAACAACCACAAAAGGTTGTTTTCTGACGAAAGGCGAAGTTTTGTTATTGAGCGAGCAAGAGGCAACGCAGCGAAGCGAATATTACAAAACGAGTGACCGCAGCGCCGTTAGCGAGGAACGAGCTTACAAGCCAGACGTCAGACGGAGGCTGACTACCACAAAAAAAGCCCGAGTAAAAACTCGAGCAAATTGGTAGGGGTAGTCAGACTTGAACTGACACGGCCAAAGGCCACAAGATTTTGAGTCTAGCGCGTCTACCAGTTCCGCCATACCCCCATCAGTGAAACAATAGATATAATATAAATTCGATTCCGTCAATAGTTTTTTTACTTGATTTGTTATAAAATATCAAAAAAGGAAAAACAATGACAGAAATAACCGATCTCATAAATTCTGCTATTCGAAAATATCAAAAAAATGATTTTAAATCAGCTCTGAAATTTGCAGAAAAGATTTTAAGAAAAGATGCAAAAAATCCAGATGCTCTGGTGATAAAAGGGAATGTGTATTATCAGAATCATCAAATATCGGATTCTTTGCAATGTTACTTAAAAGCGATAGAGGCGGATTCTCATCATCAAAGTGCATTAATTAATATTGCGAATACTTATTTTGAAATGAAAAATTATGAGCAGGCTTATCAGTTTGCAAAGAGGATTCTTTTTGAAGACAACAGCCATAAAACAGCTTTATCAATTCTGGGAAATTCCGCTTTGGAATTAGAAAAATATGAAGAAAGTAAAAGTGCATTTTTGAAAATTTTACAACAAGATTCTGTAGATGCTTGGAGTTATAATTCTTTGAGCAGAATATATCAAAAAACAGAAGATTATAAACGCGCTTTAGCCTACGGATGGAAAGCGGTTGAACTATCCGGTGGTGCTGATGAACAACACTTGAATTTCGGATATTTGTTGTATGAAATTGAAGATTCCCGATTGATGGATTCTATTCAAAAATATGCAAATGAATGGATTACAAAATATGCGCAAAATCCGATTGTAAAACACATGGGAAATGCGCTTTTGCATAATGAGAAAATCGAGCGAGCAGATGGTGAATATGTTCGCGAAATTTTTGATGTATTTGCTGATGATTTTGAAGAAGTTCTTGCCTCACTAGATTATCAGGCACCCGAGTTAATTATGGAAGAATATAAGCAGATTCTTTCAGAAAAAAAAGATTTCAAACAAGAGGTGCTTGACGTTGGTTGCGGAACGGGTTTATGTGGCATTTTGCTAAAAAAAATAAATTCCAAAATCGTGTTGTATGGTATTGATATTTCAGAAAAAATGCTTGAAAAAGCCAGACAAAAAAAGTGCTATCGGAAATTAATAAAAGATGATTTGGAAAATTATTTTTCGGTTAGCAAAAAACAATTTGATACGATAGTGGCAGCAGATGTGTTAACCTATTTCGGTGAGCTCAAAACTTTGTTTAAAGGATTCCATAAAATTCTTTCAGAAAAGGGGTGTGTCATATTTACGGTATCAGCTAATACGGTTAATGAACAAGACTATTTTTTGCATCCGTCCGGACGTTTTTTACATCATAAAAATTATGTCAAAAAAGTATTGAAAGATAGTGGATTCGAGATAAAAAAAATGAGCGAAAAAATACTGAGAAAAGAAGGTGGAAAAGACGTTCTCGGATATATCATTACTGCTATTAAAAAGGCATAAAAAAACTCTGCCGAATAAGCAGAGTTTTTTAATTCTGTATCAGAAACTATTTAGACTTCTTAGATGTCGTTTTCTTGCTGCAAGAAGAAGATTTGCAAGAAGTAGACTTTTTAGAAGAAGACTTAGAATTTAACTGTTCAACAGCCATTGTCCAGAAATATTCATCATTACCATTCGGGCAACCGGCGTTTTGCCATAAATAATAAGCAGCTTCTCTGATAGAATTTTCATTAAGTTTATTTGCCATAACTAACTCCAAATAATAAAAATTGTTAGATAACACTTTCAATATACAATCAAAATTTAATACGTCAATAGTAAATCGCTGTTTTTGATGAGAAAACGAAAAATATTTTTTTTGATGATGATATTTTCTTGCATTTAAATAGAATAGAATTTATAGATTGTTTTTAAAGTGCTGACATATATAATATGTAAGCGATATTATCATCAAGTCTAATTATGCTTTAATTAAGTCTATTAGGGGGCTTTTATATATGGAAAATTTATTATCAAAAGAAGAGATGGAAGCAATCATCAACGGTGATCACGGTAATGTTTTCGCTGTATTGGGAATTCACAAAGATAAAGGAAGTAAACAAGTCTTTATCAGAGCGTATGAACCCAAAAGTAATTCGATTGAAGTTATAAAAAATGACGGAACATCTCTGGGCTTGATGACGAAACTTGATGACAGAGGTTTTTATCAAATTAATCTTGGTGCGGTAGAAAATTTTGCATATCACTTTCGTATAGAAAATGATAAAGGTGAAAAATTTAATCAACCGGATATTTATTCTTTTCCCGCCACAATAGGTGATATAGATGTCTATCTGTTGTCTGAAGGAAACCATCTGGAAATGTATAAAAAGCTCGGTGCACACGTAATGGAAATCAACGGTGTTAAGGGTGTAGCCTTTGCAGTATGGGCGCCGAACGCAAAACGTGTTTCCGTTATCGGTAATTTTAATAATTGGGACGGCCGGGTGAATGTTATGAGAAAACATCCGACTTGCGGTGTGTGGGATATTTTTATTCCGAATATCGGTGAAGGTGAAATTTATAAATATGAAGTAAAAACACAAGAAAATTACATTTTAACAAAAGCCGATCCTGTCGGATTCTGGAGTGAAATCAGACCTAAAACGGCATCAGTCGTTTACGATTTAAATCATTATAATTGGAATGATGACACTTGGATGCAAAACAGAGAAGAAACGTGTACATTCGATAAGCCGATGTCAATTTATGAAGTCCACTTAGGATCTTGGCGCCGTAAAGGAAAAAATGGTGAAGAATTCTTAAACTATCGTGAAATGGCAGATTATTTGGTTCCGTATGTTACCAATATGGGCTTTACGCATGTTGAATTTTTACCTTTGGCAGAGCATCCGTTGGATTGCTCTTGGGGTTATCAGGTGATTGGTATGTTTGCACCGACCAGTCGTTTTGGAACACCGGATGATTTGCGTTATATGATTGATAAATTCCACCAAGCAGGTATTGCCATTATTATGGATTGGGTGCCTGCGCATTTTCCAAAAGATGCACATGGTTTAATAGAGTTTGATGGAACACATTTATATGAGCATGCAGATCCCCGTAAGGGAGAGCATCTGGATTGGGGAACGAAAATTTATAATTACGGTCGTACGGAAGTTTGCAACTTTTTATGTGCCAGCGCATTATATTGGTTGAAAGAATATCATATTGATGGCTTACGGGTAGATGCCGTTGCTTCAATGCTGTATCTGGACTATTCTCGTAAGAACGGCGAGTGGATTCCGAACGTATATGGCGGTAATGAAAATATTGAAGCCATTGCTTTTTTACGCAAGATGAATGAGTTGGTTTACAGCCAGTGTAAAGGGGCAAATACCTGTGCTGAAGAATCAACCGCATGGCCGATGGTTTCCCGTCCGACATCTATGGGCGGATTAGGTTTTGGTTATAAGTGGAATATGGGGTGGATGAATGATACTTTGCGCTATATTTCCCACGAACCGATCCATCGTAAATATCATCACGGGATGCTGACGTTCGGTTTACTTTATGCTTTTAATGAAAACTTTATTTTGCCGATTTCACATGATGAAGTTGTTCACGGTAAAGGATCAATGCTTTCTAAAATGCCGGGTGATGAATGGCAAAAGTTTGCAAATTTACGAGCTTATTATGGTTTTATGTTTACGCATCCCGGAAAGAAATTATTGTTCCAAGGCTGCGAATTCGGGCAAGATTGGGAATGGAATTCGGAAGAAAGTTTACGTTGGCATTTATTACAATATCCGATGTATAAAGGAATGCAAAATTGTGTTCGTGATTTAAATTTAATGTACCGTGGTAATCCGGCTTTTTATGAGGTCGATTTTGATTATCGTGGGTTTGAGTGGATAGAACATTCCAATGCAGATGACAGTATCATTTCATATATTCGCAAAGCGCATAATCCGGCAGATTATATGGTTGTTATATGTAATTTTACACCGGTTGTACGTCAGCATAAAATGGGAATGATTGAAAAATGTCGTTTTCAGGAAATATTCAACAGTGATGACAAAAATTATTGGGGAAGCGGTGTTAAAAACAAAGGAATGATTGAAGCCAAAGACGGTGAATGGGATTGTAAACCTTATAATATAGAAGTGACGGTTCCGCCACTCTCAACAATCGTTTTAAAGCCGATCAGATAATCGGAGAATAGGAAAAATGGCAAAGTTTGGTGTCTTGTCAGGAAAAGCTTATCCTTTGGGATCAACTCCGGATGCGGAAGGTGTTAACTTTGCTCTTTTTTCTGCGAATGCTCAAAAAGTTGAATTATGCTTATTTGATGAGGCCGGTTCTAAAGAATTAGAACGCTACGAAATTACGGAAAGTGATAATAATATTTGGCATATTTATCTTCAAGGAGCAAGTGTCGGTCAAGTTTACGGGTATCGCGTTTATGGTTCGTATAAACCGACCGAAGGATTGCGTTTTAATCCGAATAAATTACTTTTTGATCCGTATGGGAAAAAACTGGTCGGTAAGTTAATTTGGCACAAATCAATTTTCGGATATGATGTTGATAGTCCGGATAAAGATTTATCATTTTCTCCGTTAGACAGTGCGCCGTATGTTCCCAAGTCTGTTGTTGTTGATGATAATGATTTTAGTTGGGAAAATGATAAGCACCCTTATCATTCGATGAATGATACAATTATTTATGAAACACATTTGCGCGGGTTCACAAAATTACATCCGCATATTCCGGATGCTGAGCGGGGCAGATTTTTAGGCTTTGCTCGGGATGAAGTTGTTAATCATCTTGAAAAATTAGGTATTTCAGCAGTCGAATTTTTACCGGTACACGCTTTTATGGGTAATCGCCACAAAAAGGGATATATCAAAGATAATTATTGGGGATATGAGAGTTTCAGTTTTTTTGCTCCTGAGCAACATTATTTGGTACAAGATGATATTAACGAGTTTAAGCGACTGGTGAAGAAGCTTCACAGTAAAAATATAGAAGTTTTATTAGATGTTGTTTATAATCACACGGGAGAAGGAAATCAACTCGGGCCGACATTGTGTTACAGAGGAATAGATAACAGTTCGTACTATATTTTAAATCCGGAAAATAAGCGTTATTATTATGATAGTACGGGCTGTGGCGCGAGTTTTAATTTACAAAACAGGTATACTTTAGCATTGGTGATGGATTCTTTGCGGTATTGGGTTGAAACAATGCACGTTGACGGATTCCGTTTTGACTTGGCACCAACGCTTAGTCGTATGGATTGTGATTTTTCTCAGCGCAGTGGTTTTTTGTATGCGGTATCTCAAGATAAAGTTTTGCAAAATGTTAAATTAATTGCGGAGCCTTGGGATGTTGGTATGGGGGGATATCAGGTCGGTGCTTTCCCTTCAGGGTGGGCAGAGTGGAACGATAAATATCGTGATGTTGTTCGCCGTTTTTGGAAAGGTGATGCCGGTCAAATTGCGGAGTTGGCCAGCCGCTTGGCGGGATCAAGCGATGTCTTTAATCATCATAATCGTGATATTTGGAGCAGCATTAATTTTGTTACGGCTCATGATGGATTCAATCTTCTTGATTTAGTCAGTTACAATCATAAACATAATATGAGTAACGGCGAGAATAACCGAGACGGCACAGATAGTAACTGGAGTTGGAATTCCGGTTCTGAAGGAGAAACCGATAATAAGCAAATTTTAGAAAATCGCTTTTGTCGGATGCGTGCGATGTTGAGTACATTGATGTTTTCATTCGGAACACCGATGATGGTTGCGGGGGATGAGTTTGCCCAATCGCAGTTCGGAAATAACAATCCTTATTGTCAAGATAATGTTTTAACGTGGATGGCGTGGGAAACATTGTCTTCTAAAAGTTTTGACTTTTGCCGTTTTGTAAAAAAATTGATAGATATCAGAAAAAGTTGTCCTGCATTTCAGCGCCGTCGCTTTTTTACCGGACAACCGGTAAAAGACAATATCAAAGACATTACTTGGTATAATGAATACGGTAATGAGATGAATACGGGTGATTGGCAAGATGGAAATCGCCGAACACTTTCTTATTGTGTTTATGCCGAAGATAAATTTTATATTTGTTTGTTTAATGCAAATTTTTATAATGTGGATTGGAAATTGCCCAGTATAGGCAGTCGCAAAGTTTGGAATCTTTTGATTGACAGTTCTGCAAAATTCGAGAATGAAAAAAAATTGGTCGGTGGAAGTGTTATCAGTGTTCCGGCTTGGAGTGTTTTATTATTTGAAGTTAAAAATTAGGAGATTTTTATGGACGGATTATTACAACAATTAGCAACTAAAGTGGGTATTGCGACTTCATTTAAGGATGGCGGACTTATTCCTAAGGAGTACAAAGTAGAAGAAAAAATCATTCGATACTTTGCTGAAAAACTCGGATTTAAGGCCGGCAACGAAGAAGAAATAAAAAAATCTTTGGCTGACTATGATAAGCGTCGTTGGCAAAAAACGTTGGAAAGTATTAATGTTGTTTCTTGTCACGATATTTGGTTTGATGTTGTCGTTGGTGTGTCAGTTGATCCGTCTGAATTTAAAATAGAAGTAATCAGTCGTCAAAATGGTGACAAAATACTGTTGAATTATCAAATTTTTGATACTCAGCAGCGTCAGATTATCGGCAAAACGGAATACATCAAATGGAGTGTCAAAATCTATAATATGCTCGAAGTAGGATATTATGATGTTAAAGTGACGATTAAAAACCGCAGTTATAAGATGGTGTTGGCGGTTGCTCCGGATACATGCTATGAAAATCCGATGATTCGGAACGGAAAAGCGTGGGGATATGCGTTACAATTATATTCCGTACGCAGTGAACGCAATTGGGGTGTCGGAGACTTTACCGATTTACAAGAATTTATCAAAATTTGCGGCCGCTGTGGCGCTGATATCATAGGTTTAAATCCGCTGAATGTTTTAGCCCATAATTTTCCGGAAAATGCAAGTCCGTACAGTTCAATCAGTCGTTTATTTTTAAATCCGATTTACATTGATATTGAGCGGGTTCCTGAATTTAGAAAAGATGATATAAAAGGATCAGAAGATAAAATTAATGCTTTTCGCGCCAAAGAACTGATTGATTATGAGGAGATATATCCTTTTAAGGTTAAATTATTAGAAAAGGCGTATAAGCGCTTTGCAACTGAAAAAAATTACGAGCGTCAGCAGGATTATCAAAGATTTTGCCGTGAAAAGGGTGAAGATTTAGAAAAATTGGCTGCATTTCAAGCTTTATATGATGAGAAATGTAAAACCGTTTGGGGCGGGTGGCCTGCTTGGGAAGAAGAATATAAAAATCCGACTTCTAAGGCTGTTAAAGATTTTTGTGAGAGCCATAAAGAGCGGATTGAATTTTTCAAGTTTATGCAGTTTGAAGCTGATCGCCAGTTTAATCAGGCATGCGCCTCTATCTCTGAGAGTGGGTTGAAAGTCGGTTTATATCGTGATTTAGCAGTCGGCGTCGGTAAAGACAGTGCAGAACTGTGGGCAGACAGCGGTTTATTTATTAAAGACAGTGGCGCAGGAGCTCCGCCGGATGCCTTTTTTACAACAGGTCAAAAATGGTGCTTAGGGGCCTTTAATCCGTATGTTTTAAAAGATGTGGCTTATGAACCGTTTATCAAAATTTTGCGCGCCAATATGCACAATGCCGGTGCTTTACGAATTGATCACGTTATGGGGTTAATGCGGTTGTATGTTATTCCTGATGCTGAGGATTTCGGAACATATATTCGCTATAATTTCTATGATATGATTAATATATTGGCAATTGAAAGTTGTCTGAATAAGTGCCACATTGTCGGTGAAAGTATTGGTAATGTTCCAGCCGGATTTTTAGAAGCATTAGAGGAAAAGCATATTTATTCTTTGAGCGTTTTATGGGCAGAGAGAGAAAATTCTGGTTGGGGTGATTTCAGCAAACCGGATACCTATCCCGAAAAAGCATTTACCTCTGTCGGAACGCACGATATGAGTCCGCTCAGAATGTGGTGGTTCGGGTATGATATAGCCATTATGAAAGACTTAGGTTTATCAAGCAACGATGATACAATTGCGGCTTACCACAAAAGAGAAACCGACAGAAAGTTACTTCTTAAAGCAATGGATGAGGCAAACGTATGGCCGGTAGATAAACCGCGTCAGGGAGATTATCTATATGGTGAAGCTTATCCTGAAGGAATAGAGGAGGCGGTAAATCGGTATGTTGCCGGTTCGGCATCTAAAGTCTTTTTGGCACAATTGGAAGATATTTTACACGTTGAAAAACTGCAAAATCTTCCGGGGACGGATATTGATAAGCATCCGAATTGGCGGCGTAAACTTCCGGTCAGTCTGGAAAAACTGGAAAATGATATTGCCTACATACGCAATATTGCCGCAATAAAAAAAGAAAGATAATCATTGAAACCCTTCTGAAACAGAAGGGTTTTTTTAATTTTCACAAAAAAAGAAGCACCTCTAAAACAGTTTGACAAACTAGAATCGATATGCTATCATAAGTATAGATTTTGGCTCAGCCTATCTGGGGGGTGCGATATGAAAATTAAAGATTATTTGCTGTATGCGGTAGTTATATTGCTATATGGTCTGGGAATGTTTTTTCTAACCAAAATTGCAAAGGCAAATATAATCTATAATGATTCAGGCACCAACCTCCTTATAGAATACCAAACCAAAACCAAACCTTCAGCTGGGCCAAAATCCTTATATCAAAAGTATGCGGCGGTTGAGTTTATCACCAAAACGAGCAAGATTACTTTAGACAGTAACAGTAATGATTTAGATAATTCAATTAGGGAAGCAAACTGTCCGACAGGAGAAATTTTGGTGAATGGCGTTTGTATTAGC
>JAFUXW010000128.1 GCA_017477035.1 Alphaproteobacteria bacterium
AGGTCCGTTTCTTGGGAATCGGTAAACTTGCAATAAAAGTTTTTGTCAGCTTAACTGTATTCTGCGCCATTTTAAAACCCTCTGATTTTCGTGTGCCGGTCACACGCTGGTCACACGTTTTTGATCAAATTTAATCCAACTCAGTAAAAGTTGTCAATATAAAAAAATTCGATTAATCTATTGACTTTTAACACTTTTTAACAGAAAATGACACCGAAATCCCGGTCGGTAAAACCCTCTGGCCGTGGCTACGGATCAGAAGGTTGTGAGTTCGAGTCCCGCCGGGCGCGCCATTAGAAAAGCACTTCGTTTGAAGTGCTTTTTTTGTGCGCCTGAAGTGCTCGAACGAACGCAGTGAGCCGGAGAAACAAAAACAACCTCTAAATGTTGTTTTTGAACGACGTGCGAATTTCGCTTATGAGCAAGTTAGCGAATGCGACACACAGAGAATAAATGCGAACGATTGACCGAAGCAATGTATTACATTGCAAGACGAGTCCCGCCGGGCGCGCCAATTAACTCCCTGTTTTTACAGGGATTTTTTATTTTTAAAATTTTTTATCAGACCACAAAATCCCTCCGGTCATACGCTGTTCACACGTTTTTTCTGAAATTCAGACCTGATTGCTATTTTTAAATCAAAATGAAAGGTAAAATTGAATCGTTACAATATACCAATTTTTTGAAAATGTTAAAGAAGCAACATTCTTTAACATTTCCCTTGAAAACCACGTAAAATAAGCACTTTTGAAAATGAGCAAAATACCGCAAATAAAAAAATGTTAAACTTTGTTGAGATTCGCCACATTGTTTAACATTTTAGAGATTTTTCAGTTAGCATTATATGATGTTTGGTGATATCATTATAACGTAAAAAGTACCATTATCATAATTAATATCAAAAAATAAATTAACGTCTGCCACAAAAGCCGTTTTCCAAAACTTAAGGTATTGTTTTTGTAAAGGCGATTTATCAGCGGATTAGCCAAGACATATGTCAACACAAATGATATAACGGCAAATACCCAACAATTATATCTTAAAGTATCTTTATGCGCTAAATAAAATTTCATATCTTCACCTTCAAAATGTGCATTTTCCAGCAAAGCAAAAAATAACCCTATGGTTAAAGTAACGACAATAATCCAGTATATCCAAAATTTTGCGACATCAATCAGTTTATTTCCGAATTTAGGCATTTCAAACCCTTTCTTTCAATTTTTTCTTAAAAAATACATTACGAGTTGCTAAAATTAGCGCCAACAAGACTCCGATGATATTTATAGTGGCAACACCCCATGCAATATATTTTTGCATAACTTCACTCAAAGAAATAAATTCCGTCGGACCTAAAACCAATAAATTAAAAACAAGTAAAATATATCCTATAAATCCAATATAATATAAATACACCGAGAACTTGGGAAATTTATCCGTAAATTTTTGCGGAAAGGCAACTTTCTTGCCAAATAAAATCATAAAAAAGGGGATAACAAACAAAATAAAAAAAATCGTTGATAGATTGCTTGCAAAACCGCCAACCAGACCAATAATATAGCTTATCACAAAATATAACCCGCCTAATACGCATATTTCTTTTGTTTTTTCATTCATTTGTTATCCCCTTTATTTAGATTTACTATATGCAGATTGTTTGTTAAAATCAAGTTTTATTTAAAACAATCAGCCTCATCCATAGCATTGTAGATATTAGTTAATCCATTAGCTACTTTATTTCCGGCTACAATTCCATTTTCATACGTA
>JAFUXW010000129.1 GCA_017477035.1 Alphaproteobacteria bacterium
AATCGGCATCAAGAATGGTTGATCCAACGGACGTACCGGTTCATAAATGTAGCTGTCTACAGCGTTCATCAATTCAATAATAGAATCGTGACCGATTGTCTTGTCGCCGTCTTCAAATACTGCCAAAGCAGAACCCTTTACAATCGGAATCTCGTCGCCAGGGAAACCATAAGATGACAATAAGTCACGAATTTCCATCTCAACCAATTCCAACAATTCCGGATCATCTACTTGGTCTACTTTGTTCATATATACTACAATCGCCGGAACACCTACTTGACGTGCAAGCAAAATGTGCTCACGGGTTTGCGGCATCGGACCATCAGCAGCAGAAACTACCAAAATTGCACCATCCATTTGGGCTGCACCTGTAATCATGTTCTTTACATAGTCAGCGTGACCCGGACAATCTACGTGAGCATAGTGACGATTCTTTGTCTCATATTCTACGTGCGCGGTAGAAATAGTAATACCGCGAGCTCTTTCTTCAGGAGCTTTATCAATTTGATCATAAGCAGTAAAGCTCGCACCACCTTCTTCTGCCAATACCTTGGTAATGGCTGCAGTTAATGTGGTCTTGCCGTGGTCTACGTGACCTATCGTGCCAATGTTGCAGTGCGGTTTCGTCCGCTCAAATTTTTCTTTTGCCATATTTATTTCTCCAAATTATTGATTTTTATTTTACCGGAGAGACGATTGGCATACCGCCTCTCCGATAAGTCTTTAACATTAATATCTAAGCTGATTTAGCTTTGATGGTTTCCGCCACTTCTCTCGGAACCTCAGCATAGTGATCAAAAATCATCGTATATTGAGCACGTCCTTGGGAAAGTGAACGCAAGGTATTTACATACCCAAACATTTGGGCAAGAGGAACAAACGCATCAACCACACGGGCATTACCGCGTTGATCCATACCGTTAACCAAACCACGACGCGAGTTTAAGTCACCGATAATATCACCCATATACTCTTCAGCAGTAACAACTTCAACTTTCATAATAGGTTCCAAAAGTTTAGGAGAAGCCTGATTCATTCCTTCACGGAACGCAGCACGAGCTGCAATTTCAAAACACATAACGTTAGAGTCTACTTCGTGATAAGCGCCATCATAGAGAGTAGCCTTAACTCCGGTTACCGGATATCCGGCAATTACACCGGTATCCATTGCAGAGCGCAAACCTTTTTCAACACCAGGAATATATTCCTGCGGAACGTTACCGCCGACAACCGTATTTACGAATTCAAAACCGGTATGATCTTCAGTCGGTTCAAACTTGATTTTAACTTTAGCGAACTGACCGGCACCGCCTGATTGCTTTTTGTGGGTATATTCGATATCGCAAGGCTTAGTAATTGTTTCACGATAAGCAACTTGCGGATCACCTACATTTGCATCAACTTTAAATTCTCTTTTCAAACGATCGACAATAATGTCAAGGTGTAATTCCCCCATACCGGCAATAATTGTTTGACCGCTATCTGGATCTGATGTAACTCTGAAAGATGGATCTTCCATTGCAAGTCTGCCCAAAGCTAAACCCATTTTTTCGACATCAGCTTTTGTTTTAGGTTCAACAGCCAATTGAATAACCGGCTCTGGGAACACCATATTTTCCAAAACAATCGGATGAGTTTCATCACACAAAGTATCACCGGTTGTAGTATCTTTCAAGCCAGCTAAAGCGATAATATCACCCGCATAAGCTTCTTTTATATCATCACGCTTATTAGCGTGCATCAACAACATACGCCCTACGCGTTCTTTTTTGTCTTTAACAGAGTTATATACATAAGAACCGGCTGTCATAACACCGGAATAAATACGGATAAAGGTTAAAGAACCGACGAACGGATCGTTCATAATTTTGAACGCCAAAGCTGATAAAGGTTCTTTATCATCAGGACGACGAGTATCTTCTTCATCAGAATCCGGTTTAGTACCTTTAATAGCCGGAATATCTAAAGGAGACGGTAAGTAATCAACAACAGCATCCAACAACAATTGAACACCTTTGTTTTTGAAAGCGGTACCGCAGAATACCGGTACAAAATCTTGTGCCAAAGTACCCTTACGAATACACTTTTTCAAAGTTTCAACAGAAACTTCTTTACCTTCCAAGTAGTCTTCCATAGCCTGTTCATCTTGTTCAACAGCCATTTCAACCAATTGATTGTGGTATTCGTTAGCCTTATCTAACATATCTGCCGGAATATCTTGAATTTCAATCGGGGAATCGGCAGTATCACCGGTATAAACAACGGCTTTCATCTTGAGTAAATCAATCACACCACGGAATTCTGCTTCTGCACCGAGCGGTAATTGCATAGCCATCGGACGAGCGCCCAAATGGTCAACAATCATATCCAAGCAACGGTAGAAGTTGGCACCAATACGGTCCATCTTATTGCAGAAACATATTCTCGGTACGTTGTATTTATCAGCTTGTCTCCAAACCGTTTCAGATTGCGGTTCAACACCTGCAACTGAGTCAAACACGGTAATAGCACCATCTAACACGCGGAGTGAACGTTCAACTTCTGCTGTGAAGTCAACGTGTCCCGGAGTATCAATGATGTTAATACGGTGACCATTCCAATAACAAGTGGTAGCAGCCGAAGTAATGGTAATACCACGCTCCTGCTCCTGTTCCATCCAGTCCATAGTAGCGGCACCATCATGCACTTCACCGATTTTGTGGTTAACACCCGTATAAAACAGAATACGTTCCGTAGTTGTGGTTTTACCGGCATCAATGTGCGCCATGATACCGATATTTCTATAGAGTTCCAATTTATGTGTTCTTGGCATTGTCTCTTCCTTATATTAAAATTTGAAGTGAGAAAATGCTTTATTAGCTTCAGCCATTCTATGCGTATCTTCACGTTTCTTAACGGCAGAACCTTTATTTGCATAAGCGTCTAACAACTCATTGGCCAATTTTTCGGTCATTGTTGTTTCAGAACGTTTTAAAGCAGCGCCTAAAATCCAGCGAATAGCCAAAGCCTGACGGCGTTCAGCTCTAACTTCGCACGGAACTTGATACTTAGCACCGCCGACGCGACGGGAGCGAACTTCAACTACCGGCTTAACATTTTCCAAAGCGGTATTGAAAACTTCCAATGCATCTTGTTTGGTTTTTGCGGAAATGATATCAAAAGCCGAATAAACGATTTTTTCAGCAACAGCTTTCTTACCATCTTCCATAACATTGTTTATAAACTTTGCGACTACCTTATTGCCGAATTTAGCATCAGGCAGCACGTTTCTTTTTTCAGCACTATGACGACGTGACATTATTATATCTCCTATTTAGGTCTCTTAGCACCGTATAAAGAACGGCGTTGACGACGTTTAGACACACCCTGAGT
>JAFUXW010000130.1 GCA_017477035.1 Alphaproteobacteria bacterium
TCGTAAAAATAAGGATTTTGTGGCTGTTCAGAGATGAGAGATTCTATTAAACTCAAAGCTTGAGAAATTTTTCCTTGTTTGAAAGCTACAATACTTCTGGCATATCTGGCCGGAGCTGAATTATTTGACGGCGGATATAGGCGCATAACTTTATTTTTATCATTTAAAAAGGCGGTTAATTTGGCTTTTACCAAAAGAAAATTATTATCATATTGTGTTTTTTCGCTGTAATGATTATTTTTACTTACTTCCTCAAAATGAGAAATGCGCTCAGATGTAAGCGGGTGGGTGCGAAAATATGAATTTTCCTCAATCCCGCTTAAAGCATTTTGTTTTTTGATTTTTTTCATAAAACTTAGCAATCCGTTTGTAGACTGCTTGGTTTTATCTAAAAGTTTAACTGCACTTTCGTCTGCGCTACGTTCTTCTTGAACCTGATAATGCAATATACTGTTGAGCGAGGAAGACTGTGAGCCTAAAATAACCGCCATAGCTGCATCTCCTCTTCCGGTGGAAACCGCGGCAGCTCCGGCAGCTAAAATAGATCCAAGCATCACATACTGCATTTTTTCCATTTTTAGCTTCAAGCGCACAATATGTCCTCCTAAAATATGTCCGGTTTCGTGCGCTAAAATTCCTGATAGTTCATTGGTGTTATCTGCTTTCATAATCGTTCCGGTGTGCACAAACAAATAATTACCGTCACTTACAAAGGCGTTTAAAGAGCTGTCGTTAATAATAAAGATATTATTCGGACTGAAGCGTACTCCGGCTGCATTAAATAGAGGTTTTACAACTTGAGCTAAATAATTTTGGGTTTCTGCATCAGAAATAAGCATCATGCTTTCGGCGTTTGCCGGTCTTATATATAAACCGGCAAACAACAAAAGAATAAAAACAATGCTTCTGGTTATCCGAATAACTTGCTCCACCACGATTTTTTCTCCGATTGCGATTTTTCACTGGCAGTTGTCGACCGCTCATAACCTTTTTTGTCGCTATGGCGGTATTTGCGACCGCGAGTATTATTATTGCGACGAAAACTGAAACGATGATTGTCATTATCAGACGAATTTTCCTCATTTGTTTCATTATCATCATCGTATTCCACGTTATCTGCTTCGTAGCAAGTTGTCGCTGTATCACATGAATTATTTACGTATTGAATTTTTTCTCGTGAAATTTTATAATCAGCAATATCTTTCATATTTAAGTCTGCAGAAATTACAATTTCTAATTCATAAGAAGTTTCCAAAGCCGACAACTGACGGCGCTTTTTATTGAGTAGGTATGAAGCGTAATCAACCGGAACATTTACGATTAATCTGATGCGACGATTGCGCACACCTTCGCTCTCTATTGCACGTAAAATTAAGGTAGATCCGGATTCTACCGTGCGAGTTACGCCGCGTCCATGACAGTATGGACATGTCGTGTAATTGCTTTCCAAAAATGACGAATGCATACGTTGACGCGAAATTTCCAATAAGCCGAAAATGCTCATTTTAGCGATTTGAATACGGGCGCGATCGTCTTTCATAGCTTCTTTCATACGCTTTTCTACCGCTATATTGTTTTGCGGTTCATACATATCAATAAAGTCAACCACAATTAAGCCGGCTAAATCTCGCATTTTTAATTGTTTTGCTATTTCATCGGCAGCTTCCAAATTAGTTTTTAGCGCGGTTTCTTCAATGTCTTTTTCTTTGGTTGCTCGTCCGGAGTTTACATCAATAGAAACCAGTGCTTCGGTAGGATTTATAACCAGATAGCCTCCTGATTCAAGTTGGACTATCGGATTATGTAGCTTATCAAGCTGTGCTTCTATTTGAAAACGCTGAAATACCGGTGGTTCTCCGGCTTTTCGGCAATGAATGTCTTTCAAATGATGCGGTGAAAGAATTTTTACAAAACTACGAGCGGTTTGATATGCGTCATCACCATCAATAATAACTTCATCAATATCTTTAGTATACATATCACGTAAAGCACGTTTAATTAAATTTCCTTCTTCGTAAACAATAGCCGGAGCCGGATTTCTTAATGCTCCGTAACGAATTGCATTCCACGTGCGAATTAAATAGTTGTAGTCTCTTACAATATCTGCTTTGGTTTTATCTTCACCTGCAGTGCGAATAATAAGGGACATATCGTCATTAATAGGTAAATCACGAATCACTGATTTTAAGCGCTTCCTGTCGCCAATGTTAACAATTTTGCGAGATACGCCACCGCTTTTTATACGATTTGGCATCAATACGCAATATCTACCGGCAAGAGAAATATAAGTTGTGCAGGCTGCGCCTTTATTCCCTCGTTCTTCTTTAACAACTTGCACCAAGAGAGTTTGTCCTTCACGAATAACATCCTGAATGGTGCTTCTATGAAAAAGTTTTCTGGAAATCAATAGCTTACGCTGCAAATCAAAATTATATCCATTTAAATCTGCGCCATCTAAATCATCTTCGTCCTCGTCATCATCCAAGTCAGCATCGTCATCTTCTAACATATCATCACTCAGACCGCTGGATTCAGCCAAAGTTTTTACGGTTTTTTTTCTATCACGCGGGCGACGAGTTGATTTTCGGTGTTTACGTTGTTTATTATCAGCGCTGTTTTCCTCTTTTTCTTCATCTTCTGCTTTTTCTTCGAAACTATCTGAAGAAATATTCGTCTCTGCTTCAATTACAGAGGCAGTATTTTCGATTGTTTCGGAAATACCAGTTTGCTCTTTAGATGTTTTTTGAATTTCAGCTTCTTCTAAAGGAGTATCGAATGTTGTCTCAGCAATACTCTCTTTTTTATTTTCAACTTC
Organism: Alphaproteobacteria bacterium; assembly: GCA_017477035.1. Lineage (GTDB taxonomy): Bacteria > Pseudomonadota > Alphaproteobacteria > RF32 > CAG-239 > RUG410. The sequence goes on from JAFUXW010000130.1 coordinate 2,816, forward strand.
AGTTTGAATATTTTCCGTTTGCACATTTTCATCAGCTTCTACAGAAATGGTTTGCTTAAGATATTCATCATTTTCCGGAATAACATCTTGAGCAGGTTCCAATTGTGCCTCTTCAACTTCCTGAGCTTGCTCGGCTTCCATTCTGATTTTAGCTTCTTTAGCTTCTTTTTCGGCTTTATAGCGCGCTTTTTCAGCTTCTCGTTCTTTTAAGTATTTTATTTTACCTTCAATAATTTCATCAACTTCGGCTTCTACCTCTTTCATTACTTCTTCTGAAACATTGTAGTAGTCCGGATGAATTTCATTAAAAGCTAAAAATCCATGTTTATTTCCGCCATAATCAATAAAAGCAGCTTGTAAAGAAGGTTCTATACGAATAACTTTGGCACTGTATATATTGCCTTTGATTTGTTTGCGGGAAGAAGATTCAAACTCTACATCTTCCACTTTATTTCCGTCAACAATAACAACCCTGGTTTCTTCAGGTTGAGTATCGTCAATCAACATTCTTTTTGTCATTATATACCTCATATATTACAGCCCTTAAAGAGCTAATTACCGAGGTTATGCAACAAAATTTGAAAAATATTTTCACAACGCGAAAATACGGCAATTGCCGCATTGATACCATATATAACACTCGGCCGTTTCTGCGTTTATTCTTCTTATTTATTTGAAAAACGGCGGAGGTATCTTATTGCAAACCTCAAACTTTTATCTGTCTTCATGGTTGAATATTGTTTTTTATCTGTCTTTTGTTTCAACTCTCAATAAAAAAAAACAAAATTCA
>JAFUXW010000017.1 GCA_017477035.1 Alphaproteobacteria bacterium
AATTTTGTAGAATTGCATCAACATCAGACTTCTATAATGCATGACTGATACTTATAGCCAACTCAAAGATGAGTTATCAGTTTTGTATCCCGGTGTTACGGATGCAGAACTAAATGAAATGACAGATGGACTGGTAGAATTTTTTGTTATCGGTACCAAAGCATTTTATGAAAATGGAAAAAATTTAATAAACGGTTTTACAAATAAAAATAATCTCGACATACCAGTAAATGAAAAAGTTAATAATTAAAAAAGGAAAAACAATATGAAAAATAATAATTTTAATAAAAACGCTATAATAGTAGCTTCTTGTCCGAGAAATATTTCAAAAAGAGTGGTTACTATAGAAAAACAACTTGATTATTGTCGTCATTACTGTTCTGTAAATGGTTTTCAAGTGCTAAAAGAGTTTTCATTTTGTACAAGTGATAGTGAAAGCGGAATAAAAACAATGAAAGAAATAATAAATTTTGTGCATAATCACACGCAGAAAATATCAATTATTTCATATAATATGCGACGTATACAGGGTAATTCTACTCAATTAACAGAATTAGATAATCTACGCTTACAAGGAAAATTAGAATTACATTTTTTGAAAGAAAATAGAATATTTAAACTCGATAATCCAGTCCATACTATAATTTAAGTGATTTTGATTTTTGGTTATGATGAAAGAGTAAATTAAATTTGATATAATATATTGAATTTTCATTATAAATTTTAATAGAATATCGTTAGAAAGTGATGTTTTTTAGTGTTTTTCTTGTTAATTACACGTTATAATAGAAATATGATAAAGAACATCACTTAAAGGATAGATAAAATGGCAAAAGTATATAGATATGCAAAAGCTGCACCATGCACTCAAGCTGTAATATTTGCTCGTGTTTCCACCAAAGAACAGGAACCTGGAGCTTCGTTGGATGCACAAAAAGCGGCTATGGAAGATTATTGCGTCAAAAAAGGTCTCAAAATTGTAAATAAATACAGGGTTATTGAGAGTTCAACAAATGGCAAACGTGTAGTGTTTCATGAAATGCTTGATTTTGTGCGTAAACAGAAGAATAAAACAGCCATTGTTGTGCATTGTATTGATCGTTTTCAACGTCGTTTCAATGAATGTGTTGAAGTTGAGACGCTGCTTCTGGATGATAAAATTGATATACATTTTTGTAAAGAAGGTTTGATACTGACTAAAAATAGTTCTTCCGCTGATATTATGCGTTGGGATATGGGTATTTTATCAGGTAAAATGTATGTTGCAAACCTACGAGATAATGTCAATCGTGGTATGGAATATAAATGGTCCAATGGCGAATATCAAACGAAATCTCCTGTCGGATATTTAAATATTCCGAAAACCAAAACAACACCGGCAAATATTATTTTAGATCCGGAACGTGCACCTTTGGTTAAAAAGATGTTTGAAATGTATGCAACCGGTTGTTATTCTATTAAAAGCTTACAGCAATTTGCAAAAGAAATGAATTTATGCTCGATTAGAAGTAAAAATCATAAACCTTTAGGGCGTGAAACTATCTGGAATACATTAAAGAATCCGTTTTATTACGGAGAGATGAAAATTCGTGGTGAAATAATGCCTCATAAATACGAGCCAATTATCTCAAAAGCCTTATTTGAACAAGTACAAGAAGTATTATCAGGTAAAAATGCATCTATGCCGACTAGAGAGTATGGTGGTATATCATTTGCTTTTCGTAAATTAATAAAATGTGCGGAATGCGGTGGTACCATATCATCTGAACATCATAAAGGTCACGTATATTTGCGTTGTACTCATCCAAGGGGTAATTGCAATCAGAAAACAGTTAGAGAATCGCTTATTTTACAGCAACTTGATAATGAAGTGTTCAGTAAAATCAGGCTAAATGCAAACATTATTGATTTACTCAAAAAATGTGTAGTTAAGAAAATGATGGAAGATTCGGAGGCTAATGCGGCAATGAAAAGACAGATTACTAATGAATTAAACCAACTTGAAGCACGAGAGCAGAGAGTTAAGGATTGTTTTTTCAATGGTGACATAACGCGTGATGAATGGAACGAAGAAAAAGCCAATATTGCAAGTAAAAGAGAAGAATTACAGCACACTGCGGAAAAATATGCAGATATCAGCAGAGACATACAATATACGGTTAATGAAGTTTTGGATATTGCGGCTTGTGCGTCAGAAATTATGAAAAAAGCGAATCCGGAGCAACAAAATAATTTGCTCGGATTGGTCCTGAAAGATTGCTACTTAGATGGCCAAAAGCTTGTATATACGCTCAACAAACCTTTTGATAAGCTGATAAATATTCAAAATAGCGATAGTTGGTTTGACTTTGATAAATCTGATGCACCGGAATACGAAAACCTCGCCAACCAAGTGCAGATGTATAAAATCAGAATGCAAATGATCGAGGGGGAGTAAAAACAGCTTATAATATTGATTTTAAGATTGTCTTTTATATTATTTTATGATATAAAAATGTATATTTCTATAAGGAGATAGTAATGATTGATTTGAAAGGTCCTTGGGTACAAGGTTTTGCTTTTGATGTTCATACACTAGATAGCGTTCCTGATGGTACATATTCTAATGGCAGAACGAGATTTAATACGACTAGATCTCAAATGGGTGAACTTGTTTATCAAATAAAATATAACCATAATCTTGCTTTGGTTGATGATGTTTTAAGAATCTTGCAAAACTCAGAGGATTTTCAAAACTATATAAAAAATATAGATGCTTTTCTGATTGTTCCTCCATCCAATAGATTTCGTCCTTTTCAACCTGTATTTGAGATAACCAAGAAAATGGCTGAAGTGTTCAATAAACCATTTTTATTTAATGTATTAGAAACAACAAACGTTGAACAAATAAAAAATATTGATGCGAATGATAAGTATTCTAAGATAAAAAATACCATGGTGATTTTTAAACAATTTTTATCTGCAGATAAAAATTATCTTATAGTTGATGATGTTTTTGATAGTGGTTCCACATTAAGAGCTTATGTCGATTCATTAAAAGAAAATGGGTATAATAATATATTCATTTTTACGTTAACTAAAACGAGGGTTCCTGACTAATGAGAATATTTATATCTGGATCCATTGGTATTAATAAACTTCCAGCATCTGTTATAAAAAAAATAGATAGCATTATAGCAAAAAATTTCATAGTTTTGATTGGCGATGCAAAAGGAGTAGATTTAGCTGTTCAAAAATATCTTTTTAAAAAGAAATACAAAAACGTAGAAGTGTATTATGCTGGTGATAATATCAGACATAACGTTGGTGATTGGAGAACAAAGGGAGTATTAGCAAAAAATAATGAAAAGGGCCGAGATTTATATACTCTTAAAGATGTAGAAATGGCTAAGGAAGCCGATTATGGATTAATGATATGGGATGGCGAAAGTAAAGGAACATTAAATAACATACAACTAATGAATAAACTTAATAAGAAGTTTTTTGTAGCATTAGATGGCTTAATCGTAAATAATGTCCAAATTGAAGAGATTATACGAGTTAAAGAACAAGAAACACAGTTAGAGTTATTTTAATCTAAATATAAAGAG
>JAFUXW010000131.1 GCA_017477035.1 Alphaproteobacteria bacterium
CCCGATACCGGCAATCAGCGAGAGCAAAAATACCATTTTATGGATATTGTGACGGCTGACGGCATAGTCCAGCGTGGCATCGGAAGCCGAATCAAACAAAGTCGCCAACACGGCCGTGTAACGTTTATCTGTCATGTTATATTCCATTGATTGTTGTTCTATTAAATTTATTTAAACAAATCAAGGCATATAATCAAGGAAAATGTTTGAAAGGATTTAACAAAATGGAACTGATAACTCCGATATCGCCGGAAAGGGATTATTCAAATAAAAAGATAGTATTTTTGGCGGGACCGATTAAAGGTGCGCCCGATTGGCAAGCTCAAGCCATTAAAGACTTGGCGGATTTAGATGTGTATGTTGCCAATCCGCGCCGTGAAAATGTCGTCAACTTCAATCTTGATTTGCAGGTTGATTGGGAAAGCCGATTTTTGGCGGCTGCCGATGTAATTATGTTTTGGATTCCGCAAAAAGTTGCCGATGTTGCCGGTCGCGATTATGCCCAAACTTCGCGCTTTGAATTGGCGGAATGGATGGCTAAAACCCATTATAGTCATACGCGCAAGCAAGTGATAATCGGGATTGATGATGCCTTTTTCGGCAAAAGTTATATTGTTAAGCGGCTACAAACGGAAAATGTGGCTGTTTATTCCACTTATGCCGAAACGCTTAATAAAGTTCGCTCATTATTAAAAAGCAGTGGACGGGTTTTCTTTACTTCCGATACGCATTTCGGCAGTGAGCGCGCTATGACGCTTTCGCGCCGTCCGTTTATTTCGGTTAAAGAAATGGATGCCGCACTTGTTTTAAATTGGAACAATGAGGTGGCTTCCGATGATGTGGTATATCATTTGGGAGACTTCGGCGACTTGAACGTTCGTCCGTATTTGCACGGTAAAATTCATCTGATTTTAGGCAATTACGAAACCGATGCCATAAAAGAAAATGCTGATTTAGAGCAACAACTGAAGAAGTGCTTTGCCGGCATTTTACCGCACAATACCTTGACTTTGAAAAATGGCGAACCGGTGTATTTAACCCATAAGCCGAGCGAGTGCAAAAAGGATATGTTCAACTTGTTCGGACATATCCACGGCTTAAGAAAGGTAAGTACCAACGGCTTAAATGTCGGCGTTGATGCCAATCATTTCCGCCCGATTAGCGAAGATGACGTACTGTTTTTCAAAAATGCTATATTAAACCATTATGACTATGAGGTGTTTTTATAAGTAGAGGTATATTTTGAATAGATATCCACGGGTAAACCCGTGGATATCTATAATTATATATTTTCTAACCGCCACCCTAAAGAAAAAATGTATCAGTGTCAAGCGGAATACATTTTAAACAAGCATAAAAAAAGCGGCACAATTCAATGTGTCGCTTTTTTCTCAAGGTTAATGTAAGTTCTTTTCATAATATCTGCCTCCAGAGTTTCAAGCTCCGACAGTTCTTGTTCAAACAAACGCATACCATCTTGCCAGAAGGTAGGACTTGTTGCATCAATGCCAAACTTTGCGAGTGCCGAACAGTAGTTCTCGACACCGCTATCGGTCAACATATCCATACACTTCTCGGCAAAATTCGCTACAGTTCCTGACTTATACACCTCATACAGTGAATTGACCACACAGCACGAGAAGCAATAAGAGTAAACGTAGTAATCGTACTCGAAGAAGTGATGAATACCGGCACAGATGAATTCAACACCTGTAGTATCAACACTCGGCCCGAGATAATTATCCATCACGGACTTAAACATCTCTTGCAATCTTTGTGCTGAAACCTCACCATTGGTGCGCTCAATATGCGCCATATCTTCAAAACGATAGAACGCTATCTGACGATAGGTCTTGGCAATCATTTCTTCAATATGCTTAGCAAGCAGAATGAAACGATGCTTCGAATCAGTTTCGGCTTTAAGCAGAGCAGCAAACACCAGTTGTTCAGCAAAAATAGAAGCTGTTTCTGCCTGTGCACAGGACTTTTCCCGACCAAGCTCTCCATACTTTTTACTGACGTACTCATGCACGGCATGTCCGAGCTCGTGCGTCAAGGTATCTGACCTTTGCAAAGCGCAACTAAAAAAACGGAAAATACTTTGACATTTTCTTGACGAAAACGAGGCATGACACTATATTGCTGCGATGGATTTTGAGAAGCAATTTAAGACATAAGTTTAGCCAAAGTTACCAACAAGGTAAAACCGACAATTCCTTCATAAAGGCTCATTCCGAAAAACGGAGAAGCCAGAATTGCGGCGGCTGTGCATACAGCAGCTGCTTCAAACCCTGCGTGATACAACACCAAAACCAGACCAGCCATAATCACCCAAGATAGAGAAACGTGAAAAATATTCTCAATCTTACGCTTTCGCAGATTAGCAATCATAGTATTTACAACACAAACAGAAACTCCTGTCACAAAGTAACCTGAAATGGTAACCAAATCAGTGAGGTTATAAAGAGTTCCCCAAAGTAATACTATCAGAACTATACTGATAATCGCCGATTTAATTAATTTTTTGATTAAGCAAATAAAATACTCCATAAAACAATTATATTAATTAATTACACACTTCATTAAAATTATATTTTCGCATCTCTATTTTTATATAAAAAAAATCCCAAGTCAATAACTAACTTGAGATACTTCTTCGTAAATATATTTCAAAAAAACACACTAGCCGAATTTTACACCATTCAGCAATAGAACTAAATCAGACATCACTATACATATTGCCATATAGTGAATACTATCATAAATACCACTCCAAAAATTATCCACCCCATCATACTCATAACACACCTCCGCATTAGACATTGTAGCATAAAACATCAACGCTTGTCAAACAAATCAGTAACAATCATCACCATCAAAATCGTATTCTGAAACAACGTTGTTATGTATTACAAATGTTACCCGACAATAATAAGAAGGAGGAATTTTTTTCTCCGTTTCATACCCCATATCCTCTGCCACTTCCAGTGTTTTATCCTGTAATTTTTCCAAATACGGCGTAAAGCCGTAATAAGCAGGTCTTTTTTCTGTCTGATAATAAGTAACAGCTCTGGTATTAGCATCTATATCTCTAACCGATTGAGGTTTTCCCCAATAATCAAATAATGCCTCGGAGTTATGTCCCACCCAATTGCTAAGCTTTTCTCGGTAGGATGCATAGGAATATCTTTTCTGACATCCGCTTGCACTCAAAACAATCAAAACCAAGCTAAAAAGTAAAAATATTTTTTTCATTATCATTTCCTTATCACTATTCGGTTATTATCTTTAGCCATCTTATTCAACCTTGATAAATTATCTTTACTGAGATGCACCGTATAATTAACCATATCCGACACATCTTCTATGTCCACCACTTTTCCATTATCATAAAGCCACGAGGCAATTTTTCCGTCTGAAGCAGACACAGATACTTTACACTCAATAAATTCAGATGTCAACTTATCTTCTATCAATTTAAGTAAGTCATCACATCCATTACCGTTAAAAGCTGAAACCATTACATTGTTATTTGTATTTAATGTTTTGTTTTTCCAAGATATTAATTCATTTTCTTCTAATAAATCAATTTTATTCAGCACTTCAATATAATTTTGAGCATATTTGATATTTTTCAATCCCAGATTATCCAACACATTCAACACATCATCGCGTTGCGAGAGTGTATTTTGATTTGCTATATCGCGAATATGCAATACAATATCGGCATTAAGAACCTCTTCCAGTGTAGCACGAAAAGCCATCACCAATTCGTGAGGCAAGTCAGATATAAAGCCCACTGTGTCTGATAGTATGACTTCAGTGCCTCGTGGTAATGTTATTTTACGCATTGTCGGATCAAGGGTAGCAAATAACATATCTGCCGCCATAACATTACTTTGAGACAAATAATTGAATAAAGTAGATTTTCCGGCATTTGTATATCCAACCAAGGCAACAATCGGATATGGAACTTTACGCCTGGCACTACGTTGAATTTCACGAGTTTTCTTTACCTTTTCAAGCTCCTTCTTTATTTTGACGATTTTATCATCAATAATACGCCTATCCAACTCAATTTGTGTTTCCCCCGGTCCGCCCAAAAATCCGGCTCCGCCCCGTTGACGTTCCAAGTGTGTCCAACTGCGTACCAAGCGAGAGCGTTGATAAGTCAAATGCGCAAGTTCAACTTGTAACGCTCCTTCTCTGGTTTGTGCTCTTTCTCCGAAAATTTCCAAAATAAGGGCCGTTCTATCGATAACTTTAACTTTTAGTTCTTTTTCTAAATTACGTTGCTGTATCGGGCTTATTCGAGCATCAACTATCATCAATTCAATTTCATTTTCCGATATAACAGACTTAATTCTTTCAATAAAGCCTTTACTGAAATATGCAGACGATTTAATTTCACGTATCCGTAAAACTTCAGAGTAAACTATATCTAAATTTATAGCTAACGCTAACCCAAGAGTTTCATTCAAGCGACATTCTTCACCCAAAGAAACGCTTTGCCCAATAACAAAAGGGCATATTACGCATGAGTATATTTTTCTTTTTTGCTGAATTTCTATCACTATTCATCCGCAATATCAACTGCTACACTTGGCATAATCGTTGAAACGGCGTGCTTATATACCAATTGGGTATGCCCGTCTCGACGAAGCAATAAGCTTTCCTCATCTTGTGCAGTAATTATCCCTTGCAACTTAACACCGTTAATCAAAAACACGGTAACGGCAACTTTTTCATCTTTTATATCATTTAAGAAATCGTTTTGTATTTTATTCATTATTTTATTCCTTCTACAATCATCTATCAATCAAGCTAACTGTTTTTTTTTATAAAATCCACAACAATATTGATTTTTGCACGAATATTTTAAGTTAATAAATAAA
>JAFUXW010000018.1 GCA_017477035.1 Alphaproteobacteria bacterium
AATAAATTTTTGATTTCTAAAATAAGATAACAATGATTTTAATAAATGATAAACATCCTCTTTCGTCAATTGTCTTCCGCTTGCAATTGGCTGAATAACACAACAACATTCATCAACATAAGCTATCGGTTTTACGCACGGATAATTAAATTTGTCAATATTAGAATAATACTTTCTTTTTGACTCCACATAATAAGCCATATCCTTATAAGACAAATAGCACAGCCCATCACTCAAAACCGCATGTTTGTATGAACCTGTTTTAACTAAGGCCTCCGTTAGTTTATTCTTGCCTTTTGTTTTTAACATAATAACAAAAAAACAACGTCCGAAATAATCCAATGGTTTTAATAGACTTCCATGTGAATTTACAAATCCGATCATAATAAAAAATATAAAAGCCTTTTTCAAATAAAAACGATATTCTCTTCAAGCGTTTTTTATTATTATTTCGTAAACACAATATTGCCCTCAATCGCTTAAACATAAAATACTTTCCTATTAGTCCACATGCAATAATTACCCTATAAGCTCAATTGTGTTTTCAATCAATCGACAAGGTTCGAGGTATTTCAAATAATACTCATGATTGTTGTTCTGCATATTCAACAATAAATCAGGATTATCAATCAATCGATATACTGCGGCAACGCATTCATCCGAATTGCTAAACTCAAGATAGTTTCTACCATTTTCAAAATTCCCGGTTACCTCGTAATAAAACTTTTCGTGCACAATGGCGCGAGATGCAGCAATGTATTCGCCGGTTTTTCCACCAATACTCATATGCAATCCGGTTGTACCTATGCATATGTCAGCTCTCTTCATTTTTTCTATATATTTTTTTCTATCTGTTTCCTCTACCGGTATAATCAAATCCCCGGCAAGCTTTCTATCGGTTGGAGTATCAATAAGGCCGCCATCGAATAGTGTTCCAAACTCCTTTTTTAACGCCCTGACAATGGTTAATCGTGTTTCGTTTATCCATGACCATTGCTCTTTTTTCCACTGAGGATAACAATCTGGGATGTCCCATAATCGCGTTTGAAAGAAAACAACAGGGTTACGTCCATTATAATTCGGTTTTTGCTCAAACACTTGCTTCTTAAAATATGCGTTTGCAGGATTCTTAAATCCAAGTAGCTTTTTTATAGTTTCTTTCCAAGGCACACCGTCGTTTATTGGACACCAATCATAGGTAACGTCATAATTGAAACCAAGAGGGTACATCTTCTTTATTGCTTGTGGATCATTTATTTTATCCGCAAATTTAACGTTCTCTTTTTCCGAATAACTGCGTTTAAAATAATAATCACATTTTTTCAACAAAGCCTGCATTGATTCAAAATCTTGATAACCATCCTGAACATCATAAGCGATTTTTTTTCCGGCATAGTATACAAGACAGGCTATTGTGTTTATTTCACTTTTCTTTGAGCAATCAACCAGCTTTAGTTTTTCTCCAACTTTCTCACAGAATAAATGAAATCCCGTAAAAATTTGCTTGAGGTGATGAATTTTCGAATAGTATTCAATGCGTATCATAACAACTCCGCTCCTGTAAAATCAAGAAAACCATTCTGGAAAATGATCGGATAAATATCTCTTTTTTTGCTCCGGCGTCATGCCTTTTGTAGGCACAATATACTTGTCTGATTGAATTATTTTGTTTTTGAAATCTTCTATGGAGCACAACACTCTTGCAGGAGCCCCAACAACAACAGTATTATCCGGTATGTTTTTAGTAACTATACTTTGAGCACCTACTACGACGTTGTTTCCTATGTGCACCCCAGGCATTATAATTGACCTTAAACCAATAAAAACATTGTCACCTACAATAATAGGCGCAAAACAATCGGCTGTTTTATACTCTTCCAAAACACGCAAGACGCCTATAGAACCCTCATGAGTAAGAAATCTTACTTCTGGAGCAATAGTAACATTATTACCTAAACGAACTAAATACGGCTCCGTATGAAAAACCACTTTTGCATCATCATATATGTTGCAGTTTTTCCCAACCTTTACCCCGATACTACGAGCAAGCTCTACCTCGTCTTTTTTATTACGTCTAAAGAGTATTTTTTTTACAAAATTTTTTATCCACATATTTTTCTATGATACAATGCAAATTAAATTGCTAAGTGTATTCTAAAAACAAGCATATTTTACACTTTTATAGTATTAAAGCATTTCGGTTTACATATTTTTTTTGATCAAAAAAATAAACATACAAAATAGCATATTCAATTTTCACCTGAATAAGCTGTGCTTTACTTTTAGAAGAAATTTCACTAAGCCTTTCGGTAAGCGTCTGATAATTTGTTGCTTAAACTGATATTTCGTGTTACCCTCTACTTCACGTCTATAATTCTCGGAATACTCGATTGCCTTTTTGCTTTGCTCCAAACAAGTCGACTTATCTATTATTCCTCTCTTAGAAAAATCCATCGGAATTCCGTATTCCGCAAAAAGTTTAGGGTTTCTCCAACGCCATTTTCCACCTGTTATTCCAATGCCGCTCAATGAGGTAAAAGGAACATTAATAATAGGTTCTGCATCGTTAAATTCATCATAGTTTTTATATCGATAATACTCTGTAAAATCCCATAACGCACGTTCCGTTCCATTTATTTCAAATTCCCATGGACTTTCTCCCGGGACAAGATTTCGAAGCAGCGCATCTTTTCTCCATATATCCGTATC
>JAFUXW010000132.1 GCA_017477035.1 Alphaproteobacteria bacterium
ATATTTTATATAATCCACTTCGTATCCATTCGGACTTTTTACACCAGCTCCGTATATTCTCCCTATTGCTTTACTCATTTTATTTGCCTCCTTAAATTTTACCAATTATTGTTATTTCTCTTTTTCTCGTTAAACAGACTTTCAATACTGTTTTCTTTTAATCCGTAATAATAATTCTCGCCATGGTCATAAACCGGCTCGGCAAAAGTCAAGGCCAAAGCATCAGCTATATCCGGCGAACGCCCTAAACGTCGTTTAATTTCTTCTTTCTCTTCCAATTGCAAACGCCCTCGACTATCATATTTTTTATTCACCGCCGTCAATTCGGCGCATAAATTTTCATCATTAGGAATTTTTACAGCCGGAACCGACTGCAACCATTGCCTTAATTCATCCCACATTTCCGCTCGACGATTATGATATCGTTCATCTGCTAAAGCTTTAGCTCCAAACATTACAGCCCTTACAATCTTTTTAAACCCGCGATCATTCAAAATATCCACTACTCCGCCACCAACTCCGCCGGCGTCAATAAAAACTCTCGCCGGTTTATATTCTCTTATGTAGTGCGTTGCCTGATTTGCTACCGCTACATTATCAAATTTATCAAAACACTTAAATTCACTGCATAATCTACCTCGTCTGAAACAAAATACACTTTTATCATCACCGAAACGAGCTACATCTATCCCCATAATAAGAGGTGATGAAGAATTATAAAGTTCTGTGCTGATTGCTTCGCGCACCGTTTTGACATCAATTAATTTATGGCTTCCCGCCGATACCGGGGCTCCCATCCAAATATGCTCAAAATCTTCCGGTGCTTCATTACGACATTTTTCTGCTAAATATTTTATTTCTTCCGGACAAAACGGATTATCGGTGTAATTCACTTTAACCACCAATGTCCGCTTGTCCGGATTTGCCCCCACAGCTTTCCACACCGGATCATTTTCTTCTTCCCTGTTCATAGAAATCCAAATTTCCGAACCTGATTTACGAATGGTCGGGTCTAATATATCCCAACTCTTTTTACTTATTTTCTGAGCTTCTTCCAACCAAACAACATCGATTCCTTCCAACGATTTGATATTGCCGGCATTTTGCTCTTGCAAACCTTTAAAAATAAAAGTCGTACCGGTGATTTTATTGATGATTTGTGTTTCCGTAACCTTATATTCGTTCAGATCATAAAAAGATATTCTGTCGCTTAAAAGTTTGTGCACGGAATCTTTAATACTTTCCTGAATTTCTCGCATACAGGCTATGCGCATTTTTTTCATTCTTCCCAAAAATAAAAGACTATCGGCAAAAGCATATGATTTACCACCAGCCCTACCGCCGTAATACAGTTTATACCTTTTCTTCTGTTTTATCAACGGAGCAAATATCTCCGGAATTTTTGCTATTTGTTTTTTCATCAATAAAATCCACCAAAATACGAGTTAAATTTTCATTTGTTAAACTATTATCTTTATCGGCCTGCAAAGAGACAACCTTACATTTTAATTCCTCAGCCTTAAGCGCCAAATTTATGTTTCCTTCTTCAATTGCCATTTGTTGAAGCTTATTCAGCATTTCCAAACTCTCGGCAAGAGAATATGCGTTTTTTATTTTTTTTCTGGGCATCTTGCCTCCTTTCTGTTAAATACATTAGTTTTCCAACTCTAACCTCAATTTATTTAAGCGTCCTATCCACTCCCAAAGATACGGATACTGTTCAGCGCTTAAATTCTGCAATTCATCAGCTATTTTTGAGCCGGCATAAGGGAACTGCGGCAAAACAACCGGCTCACAAACGGTTTTTGCGCATGAGTTCAAGTAACTCATCACGATTAGCATTAGGACGAGCTTGTATCTTGGCTCTTTTCTCTGACACATACTTTATCACCTCCACTTGCTTTTCAACCATTTGTGTTTTTGCCATGCTTTTACCATATAAAAATCCCCCGTATACAGCAAGCAATACACTGACAAACCAAACCAATATCATTTTCATTGCAACAAACCGATAATTAAGGTAATTATATCACTCTTAAGCACTGCTAATGCGCACAATCCGATAAATCCCCATACCAGAACATATAATCTGGGAATTTTTACCACGCTCAGAATCAGCCAGCGCCAAAAATGATATTGATGTTTGCGATCTTTATTCATTTTAATTCTCCTTATAAAACAGATGATTTTTCACCTCAAAACAAGGGGATTTACCCGTTGCCCATTTGGGCTTGATTTCTTTGGTATGATAATACACTGCACCTCCGGTAAAATCTTTCAATTTTCCGCATACTGCGGATCGTGCGATTTTCAAACATTGCTTAAAAATTTCATCTTCCGGCGTAACATTTTTAATTTTACGCAAATTAGGATCATTTTTATTCCAACAACTGAATTGAAATTTTTTCAAACAGGTTTGCACTATACTAGGATATTTTATTCCGTCTTTTATTACATAACCGCAAAACCATTTATGAGATTTATACCTGTTCATAACAACACAAGCAACTGCTTCCATACCTTCAGGACCTTCACCTCGAGCCTCTCCATATATGGTACGAGCCAAAATATCTATATCAACATCTATACTATCCGTCATTTTTTTTTCTCCTCATTTTCCCTTCCAACAAAAGTTCTAAACGAGTTTTAATTTCGGTTAGCACCAAATTTTGTTGTGATTGCAAAACAGCGATGGCTTCAATTTTTCCATCGCTGTTTTCAAACATCTTCTCTAAATTTTCGAGTTTAACTTCTTGCCTTGCCTTCCACTCTCCCAGTCGCACTATTGCCAATATTAAACCAATCAGCGAAGTGCATCCGCTAATTACTCCCCAGTCCATCTTACACCTCCGGTAATATTGTAGTGGCTTCAAAACTTGCACCATTTGCAGCAATTTCGTTGGCAACTCCGGTCAATACATCAGATCCGAGTTGCGAAACGTATGGAATAGCTTTGTATCCGCCTGCAGATTGTGCTAATGTATAAAGACTATTGAATATTACGACTTTACTTAAACTATTATCAACACTTACTATTTTATTATATGATTTTATGCTTGGTAAAATAAGTGAAACTGTTACAAAATCTCCGTTCTCATATTTAAATATACCATAATTACTATCATCTTCTTGAGATCCTAAACCAAGAATCCCCGTATTACGATTAAATACAATATAAATCTTACTCAATGATAATAGAGATGCTAGATCAGGATTAGATGTTACAAAAGGAGTAGATGATATATTATAATTTTCATCTATACTATACAAAGCGATACTTGAATAATATGAGTAATTAGCTTTTGCTATATCACCACATATTGCAAGTTTGTTATCAATAGTTGAGTATAAAACGATAGGATTTTGTGCCATATATCCACCAGTCATAGTTATGGTATTTGAATTTTCATCTATTATACCTACATATCTATAATCTGCACCATAGTTATTAGATGCTACTGAAGAACAACCAGATAAATACAATTTATTACCTATTACTGTTGTAATTGTATAAAATAGATTTGTATCCCAAGAATAATCCCAAGTTTTAACTTCATTAAAATTGTTATCAAGTTTTGTAAGAGTTGCTGTTGTTCCAGAGCTACCTGTAAATACTGTTGTTGCATAATTATCCTGTACCATATACCTAAAACTTGTTATCCCCTCATTAAATAAATATCCTTTCAGAAATATATTACCTTTATTATCATATCTAACCGGATAACTGCTGTGTACAATACTAACCGTAACAGAAGATGAAGTTTCTGTAGATATATCATATAGATGATGGCTAGAAGAATAACCAAATAGTATTTTAGATCCACTGCTATTTATATAATTATGATTATTACCACTATAATCTGAAAAATTTGTCGTACTTGCTTCAACTGCAACATTTTCTTTTAAAAACACCTTTTCCCCTTGTGCAATTGCTCCGCCTGTATAATTAACAGCTGTTACAATATCTCCACCACCTGCCGGAACACTTGCCACAGTTGTTGCCAAGTTTGCACTATTTTGTGTTTCCGGCATTGTTGCACCTTTGGCAGATAATGCAGTATAAGCACCGGTAATATTATTTTTTATTCTGTTAATTTCACTTACTATTGTCATCTTCATTCTCCTCACCATTAATCACAATAACCGGAATATCGGGATACTCGGTAACTTCAACTTTGATAACATTTCCGTTTTCATCAACTTCTTCGATGATTTTTTTAATTCCATTTTCCATAACTATTCTCCTTAAATTGTTGCCAATAAAGTTTCCACATCACCGATTTGCTTATACAAATCATCCGTCAGCAAATTTCTTGCACCTTGATAAGGCTGTCGGATTGTAAAGTCAGTTACGGTTGTACCATTATAGGTATAGTCAACTAAATTAAGATAATTTCCATTTTCAGAAGTCCAATCGCTTGTTCCGTGTGGTCGATAAAACATTTGATTTTTTTCTTTATCATAGCCAACTTGAACATCTTTTGAATTATCATTTGGTGCATTTTTTATATCATCAAAATAATTTCTAGTTATGATACCTGCAATTCTATTCATAATATTACTTTGTGTTTTGTCTAATTCTATAATTTGCAAAGAATTATTAGTCCAAGCATTGCTTGCAAAACTACCATCTTCATTAAAGCCATTACTTTTTAATCCTGCAACCTCCGGATAAAAAAAAGCGTGATGTCCGATAAATCCTGCACCATTAAAAATCATATCATTGCCATTGCTGTCTTTGGCGAAACTGGCTACACCATTTTCAACATCAAAAACACAAATAGGATAACTGGCAGTCCACGCCTCCCAAATATTATTATGCCAACTATAAATTATTTTATCAGTTGTTAAATAAAATTTAGAATACATTGTTCCATCTGCCGGTAATGCATTTCCACTTCCAAATTTAGATAATAAATCATGGTACACTAAATTACCAGATGTACGCCCAGCGCATTGTAAATATCTACCATTTGCAAGTGTTGATAAGTTAAATGTTTGGTCTTCTGTTGTTGTAATGGTTGTATAATTTTCCCCTGTTCTGGTTATCACACTTCCTGCTTTCAACGTCAACACATTATTCTCCAGTGTTAATTTAATATTCTGCGGTATTTCAAGTATACAGTTAGAAATAGTCCCGTTAGCAGAGTCAATTATCATCTGACCGGAAGTAGAGAGGTTATCAAGAGATGTCGAC
>JAFUXW010000133.1 GCA_017477035.1 Alphaproteobacteria bacterium
AATTTTCCTCTTTTACCAAATGCATCGGAGTAGTCATTGCTCCGACAAATTCAGCACCGCCGTAAATATATGGATAACGATGTTGCAATTCATTTTGCAATTGTCTTGTGGCATCACGTCCCATAGTGTAATTATCAGGATTACCTGTAAATGCCATTATGACCATTCCATTGATTAACTTGCATAAATTCCGCTAAAAGAGCAAGCACATCTTGCCAATAAAAAATAATCATAAATATTTCTGCACAAAACAACGGCACTAATATATATTTTATTTGCTCCAAATCATTCTTACCACACTCTGTGTACTTTTTATGGAGCAATAAGCGTAATAACAGCGGATAAGAAACTATAAGAATACCTCCACAACAAACACCAATATCAGATATATGAACATAACTTATCAGCTTTAAAACGAGCAAAGCACCTAATAAACAGATAAATTGCAATGATATAACGGCAATTTTCATCATCTGCTTACCTTATTAAAACTTCCCCATTCACTTATATGAGCATCTATATAATCAAGATGTGACACATACAAATATAGCCCCAAGCAACATACAATTATTGTGATAATTATGAAAATCCGCCGAATGTGCAACTGTTTACTCTTATCATCTTTAAATTCATTATAGGCATAACAAATTACTGCAAAAGCTAACAATGAAAGATAATAACAATTCAAAAGCGTTGCATTCTCCGCATCATATGGCAATTTCAAAACCGTTAAACAAACAAAAAACATCACCGCACCAAAGATGGAAATTAAGAATTGTTGCGGTGTTAATTCCTCTTTTTCCTCGGGCTTTGCAAATACATATTTGCCCATAAATTCTTTCATAGCATTTATTGCTTTCAAGGTTAACTCTTTTATTTCTTTGGTAATAACCTCTTTTTCCATATTCTGTTCCCTCTATTATGTTTTATTTGCTAATAGTATTTTTTTTCATCCTCATCTTCCTTATAATACATATTTTTCATTTTGTCAGTCGCTGTTTTCCATAATAGTTTTAATGATAAAAAGTGTTGTTTTATGATAGTATAACAACACTATAAGTTCCATTATAATACAAGGTAACAGAATATATTTTATTTTAAGATAATAATCTTTTGTGCACTCAAACCATTTCTTTTTTAATACATATCGCAAAAATAATGGATGTCCGAACCAAAAGCAAAAATCAAACAAGAATAGAACAGGAAAAAAAGGACCAATTTTATGAAATATCAAAATAATCATAAAACCACATAGAATGAATACACAAATAACATTAGTTATTGCTTCTAATACCAATTTTTTTGTTCTGCTTATTACCTCTTTATCCATATTTTGTTCTCTCTATTATGTTTTGTTTTCTATGCAGCTTGTAATATTTCGTTCGGATAACATATTATAACCACAAACAGTGCCATTATTTCTAAAAACAATACTGGTAATAATATATATTTTATTTGCAACAATTTATCTTTGCAACATTCAAACCATTTCTTTTTTAATACATATCGTAAAAACAGCGGATATCCGACAATAAGGCACAAATCAAACAGAAAAAGAATAGGAAAAAGAGGTATAATGAAGTGTAATTCGTAGAATTCTATACTAAATAATACGATAATGAATATAATAGCATAACTGATAAACTCTATGAGTTTTTTTCGTATAGCCTCTTTTCCCATATATTATTCCTTCTAACGTTTATTTTTTAGTAGTATCTTTCTTTATCATCACCTTCCTTATAATATATATTTTTCATTTTGTCAGCAAAAGAATTTATACCTTGCTTAATAAACTTCTTGCCACCTTTTAATAGATTTTTCCCTGTATTGCTCCCTAGCGTTCTGAAAATAGGTATTGCGTCAAATGCTAATCCTACCATATTAGCTGCACCGTTGGCCACCAGATTAGTTCCAAAATCATTCCAATTTTCGGCATATCCGGCAGAAGCATTTATTGTATCCGTAAAGGCATTAAACGCTTTCTGTTTGAAATTTTCCTCTTTTGCCAAATGCATCGGAGTTGTCA
>JAFUXW010000134.1 GCA_017477035.1 Alphaproteobacteria bacterium
ATCATAACATATCTGATACTCCATATCTTCCGGAAAACTTTTTGATAATTCTGCCAATTTTTTCTTAACACCATCCATAGTGGCAATTGCATTACCACCCGAAGCCAAGGATACCGATAAAACTACCGAACTTTTACCATCATACAAAGAAAATCTGGAATAATCTTCCTGTCCCAATTCCACTCGCGCAATATCTTTTAGGCGTACCAAACCTCCGGCATCTGCCGTTCTGACAATAATATCCTCAAATTCTTCTTTTGTGCTCAGACGTCCGGTTGTTTGCAGGGTAAAAGTCATTTGATTATTGGTTTCAGTCGGCACCGAACCGACTTTACCTAAGGACGGCTGATAATTTTGACCGGATATTGCGTTCTTTACATTATCTACGGTAATATTCAAGGCGGCCATTTTATCCGAATTCATCCATATACGCATACTTAAAGCCGAACTGAATACGCTGATTGAGCCGATGCCGTTAACTCTGGACAAAGGCCTTTCAATATTATTATACACATAGTCGGCAAGTTCCGCTTCGGAAAGTGTTCCTTTCGGAGAAACAAAGGCCACATAACCTAAAGTATTTGATGATTCTTTAGTAACTTCTATACCTTGACGCGTTACAACTTCCGGTAATTTGGAATTAGCCTGTTGAACACGGTTTTGCACCTTAACCTGTGCTGTATCCGGATCGGTTCCGGTTTTAAAAGTTACGGTTAACTTATAGCTGGAATCTTCTGATGAAGAATCCATATAAAGCATATCTTCAACACCGTTAATTTCATCTTCGATAGGAATACCCACCATTTTAGCAATAACTTCGGCAGAAGCACCGGGATAAGATGCCGATACCGATATTTGCGGCGGTGTTACTTCTGGATACAAGGCTATCGGTAATTTTACAATGGATATTAAACCGACCACAACGATTAAAATTGAAATTACGAAAGAAAAGCGCGGGCGCTCAATAAATGTTGCCGAAAACATTGTTTTTTCTCCTTACTTTTCTTGTGTTAAATGGTTCGGATTGACCGTCATTCCCGGAGCCACTTTTTGTAATCCCTGAACAATAACTCTTTCATCTCCGTTCAGACCGCTTTTAACGACCTGATTTTCGCCCATAACCGAACCTAATGTGATATATTTTTGCTCCACTTTATTATCCTTATTGACAATCATAACGTAAGTGCCGTTTACGTCAGACATCAACGCTTGCTGCGGCACCAAAAGTGCATCTTTCGACGCCGTAAAGTGAATGTATATATCAACGTAGTTACCCGGAACCAAAAGATCATCCGAATTATCGACATCCAAATAAACAGGAATCGTTGCCGTAGAGGCATCAACTTCGTTGTCCACAAAAACATTTTCCGTTTGAGCTCTGTTCACATCTCCGTTAGGCAAAACGATTTCAACAAAAGCATCATCACCTACATTGTCATCTTTCATTATCATTAAACGCTCTTTATCGCTTACGGAAAAGGCAATTCTTATCGGGCTGGTCTGGACGATGCGGGCAAGTTTACCGGTTGATGAATTAACGTAATTGCCGACTGAAACCAGAGCCTTACCTATTCTGCCGTTTATCGGCGACTTAATTTCGGAGTGCTCCAAATTAAGTTTAGCTATTTTCCTAGCGGCCTGAGCTTGTCTCAGTTCGCTAGCAATTTCTTCAAAATCTTTATCCGAAGTAAATTTACTTTTGTTTAAGGCGCTGAGACGATCATA
>JAFUXW010000135.1 GCA_017477035.1 Alphaproteobacteria bacterium
GATTTTTGCGATTTTTGCAGAGATTTTTCTTCTCATCGCTTTTCTCCTAATCTGGTTTATATTATTTACGAATCCAATATATCACACTTTTTTAAAAAGAAATGTGAACTTTTTGTGAACTTTTAAATTTGTGGAAAATCCCTACTCACAGCAGAATATATTCCTTATAAATATAAGCGAGGATTAATCCTCGCTTTTTTCTTCCTCTTCTTTTTTAGCAATATCTGCAGCTACTATCGGATTATGCATCAAGCGATTTATCCGTTCTGCTTCTTCAAAAGTATCATCAACCCTAAAATTAATTTCCGGCGTAAAGCGCAATTTCAATTTATCAGCTATTAACTTTTTGAACAACCATTTATCCGCCGATAATTGCTCTAAAACCACACCTAAATTTTTACCATTTAAGGTCGTTAAATACACAGTAGCATATTTCAAATCAGGCGACATTATTACATTGGTAATCGTAATAAATGCATTACTTACTTCCGGCGAACGGACATTTCCCTGTTCTATAGCTTCGGCAATAACCCTACGCACTTCTTGTCCGACACGCAGTTGACGATTAGATAATTTCTGAGCCATTTTTAAATTCCTTACTTATAAAGTCTTGGCAATTTCTTCAACTTCATAACATTCAATAGAATCGTTAACTTGAATATCACTGTAGTTTTCAAAACTCATACCGCACTCAAAACCTTCTTTAACCTCTTTAACGTCATCTTTATAACGTTTCAGTTGTCCCAAGTTACCATCGTGAATAACTACGTTATCACGCAGCAATCGCACCTTAGCTCCTCTTTTAACCAGACCTTCGGTTATCATACATCCGGCAACTTTTCCAACTCCGGTAATATTAAACACATTGCGAATTTGAGCATAACCCAGAATTTTTTCGCGTAATTCCGGAGTTAACATTCCTTCAAGAGCTTTTTTAACATCATCGACCACTGTGTAAATAATCGAATAATATCTTATATCAACACCATCACGATGTGCCATATCACGAGCTTGTGCATTTGCACGAACGTTAAAGCCGATTATTAACGCATCAGATGCGTGCGCCAGTGTTACATCGGATTCTGAAATAGCACCGACTGCCGAGTGCAAAACTTGCACGGAAACTTCTTCGTTGGACAGTTTTTTAAGAGCCCCTTCCAAAGCTTCAATTGAACCTTGAACGTCTGCCTTTATAACCACAGACAAATGCTTAGATTCGCCGGATTTAATTTTATCCATCATTTGTTCCATTGCAGACTTTGTATTGGCAACAATTTTAGCATCACGCTCTTTACGAATACGATATCCGGTAACTTCACGTGCCTGAGCTTCATCTTTAACCACCACAAAAGTATCACCGGCCATTGGAGTTCCTTGCAAGCCAACCACCTCAACCGGAGTAGCCGGAGCAGCCGAAAGCACTTTTTTACCAAGTTCATTAAACATTGCGCGAACTCGTCCCCATTCTTTACCGGCAATCAGAATATCGCCAACATTGAGAGTTCCTCGCTGCACTAAAACCGTGGCTACTGAACCACGCCCTTTTTCCATTTTTGCTTCCACAACAGTTCCTTGCGCCGCGTGATTAGGATTTGCTTTCAAATCAAGCATTTCAGCTTGCAGTAATATTGCTTCCACCAATTTATTGATGTTAATACGTTTTTTGGCGGAAATTTCAGCACATAAAGACTCTCCACCCATTTCTTCAACCCCTATACCGTACTGCAAAAGTTCGGTTTTCACTCGCATAGGATCTGCTCCCGGTAAATCAATTTTGTTAATTGCCACCACAATAGGCACTCCGGCAGCTTGGGCATGACGAATTGCTTCTACAGTTTGCGGCATAATACCATCATTTGCAGCCACAACCAATACAACTATATCAGTAACCTGAGCTCCTCTGGCGCGCATTTCAGAAAATGCCTCATGCCCCGGTGTATCAATAAAAGTAATCTTTTGACCGCCCTCAATCGTTATTTGATATGCACCTATGTGCTGAGTAATGCCACCTGCTTCTTTAGCAACAACATTCGTTTCACGTAAAGCATCCAAGAGTGACGTTTTACCATGGTCGACATGCCCCATAACCGTAACAATCGGTGCGCGTGGTAACAAATCTTCCGCAGTATCTTCAGGTCCGGTTAAGCCTTCTTCAACATCACTGTCAGATACACGTTTTACCTTATGCCCCATATCTTCAACGATAATTTGCGCCGTATCTGCATCAATAGCTTGATTGATTGTCGCCATAACCCCCATTGACATTAAGCGCTTAATAACATCTGTACTTTTTTCAGCCATTCGGTTAGCTAATTCCTGAACTGTTATTGTTTCCGGAATAATAACTTCTTTTACAACTTTTTCTTGAGGTGCCTGAACCTGTTGCTGTGCTGGTTTCGGTTGTTTTTTCTTAAATCTGCGATGCGGAGCATAACCATAATCATCATCGTCATCATCGCCACCGCCCATATAGTTATTTACGCTTATTTTATTGTTACGACGCTGAACCTCAAAACTGCGTTTTTGAATCTTTTTGCGTTCTTGTTCAAAAGTTTCTTCCTTTGTCATTTGATGCTTTTCAGATGATGTTGATGTTTTCTTATTCTTTTTATAATATTCTTCATCATCCTCGTCATCTTCATCATCATAATCTCTGGATTTTTTAACTTTATGCTCAGGTTCTGATTTAGAAGCATTCTTTTCAACCGTTTCATTTTTTTGTTTTTCTTCTTTTTCAGCCTTAGCCACCTTTTCTTCCTCTTTTTTTAACTCTTCGGCAGCTTTTTTCTCCGCTTCTTCGGCCATACGTTGTTTCTCAGCAACATCTTCTTGTTCAGCGCGTTGTTTCTTACGTATTGCTTCCTTTGCTTCTTCTTCCTGTTTACGTTTAGCATCATATTCTTTAGCTTCAGCCAACAATTTCAGCTTCTGTGCTGTAGCCTCGTCAATTTCAACTTTGGGAGTAGCCTTAGTTTGTCCGGAACTTATTACCCGTTTTTTACGCACTTCTACTTGCACCACTTTCTTTCCATCAGAAGCGGAAGGTTTATTTACGTTTTTCAAGGTGAGGGTTGACTTTTTGGACAAGGTCAATTTTCCCGATGAACTCTCTTCTGTCATTAATCAAAATCTCCATTATTCATTCAAAAAAGTCTGATATCGCTTAAGGGCAAGACGCACCATCTGACTCATCGGAGTATTTTTAACCGCGAGATAAACCGTGTTTTCACGATTAAGCGCCTTACTTAAGGTTGCAACATCATACAAATCATATATCTCCATATCTTTGGACATTGCTGTGATTCTCTGCTTACCGTCATCACCGGCATCTTTTGCTTCTATCACAAAGGCTGCCTTGCCTTTAGCTATTATATCTTTAACTTTTTCCAGTCCCAGAACCAAATCTCCGGATTTACGAGCCAAATTGACGGTATCCAAACCTTTTTTACATAAAATTTGTTCAACTACCTGCGGTAAATTTTCATTTACTACAGTTTTTGTATGCAGAATTTTATTCAGTGGATTCTTTACCGTCAATTCTTCCAATATCCTTTTAGAATTAGAAATATAAAAACCGTGTCCATCCAATTTTTTATTAAAATCAGGCAAAACTGTGCCGTCTTTCAGCAAAATAAAGCGCAACAGTTCATCTTTAGGTTTTACAATACCTGTCAACACGCATTTTCTTATTTCTGCTTCTTTTGACATTTATAATACCTCGTAAAAACTATTCCTTATTATTTTCTTCACCATCAAACCAATGTTCACGTGCCGACATTATGATCTCATTAGCTTCGGTTTCTGTAATTATATCATTACCAAGCATTTCTATCAATTCATCAGCCGCTAAATCAGCTAAATCATCAATATTTTTAACGCCCTTTTCAGCCAGAGTAATTATCATATCCTGATCTAATCCGGCAACTTCTTTCAAACTTTCATCAATTTTTAATTTCTTACTTTTAGCTGCAAATTCCTTATTACGTTTAGCAATAAATTCTTTAGCACGATTTTGTAATTCTGCAGCAATATCATCATCAAATCCTTCAATTTCTGAGAGTTCTTTCTGTTCAACCATTGCTACTTCATCAACTGTCGAAAATCCTTCTGCAACTAACAAATGAGCAATCATATCGTCAACATCTAACGCCTCCATAAAGCGTTGGGTTCGAACCTTGTTTTCATTGGCTCTGCGTTCTCTTTCTTGTTCTTCTGTCAATACATCAATATTTGAACCCAACAATTGAGAGGCCAATTTTACATTTTGTCCTCTGCGCCCGATGGCAAGAGAAAATTGTTCTTCGGAAACAACTGCTTCAATACGATTATTTTCCTCATCTAAAACAACTTTAGTAACTTCAGCCGGAGCAAGTGCACTGACAATATACTGAGCCTTATCCTCAGAATACGGAACAATATCTATTTTTTCACCTTGTAATTCCGTAACAACAGCCTGAACTCGAATACCTTTCAGACCCACACAAGCACCTACCGGATCAATAGTTTTATCATTTGCCTTAACTGCGATCTTCGCCTTTGATCCAGGATCACGAGCTACTCCCATAATTTGCACAACTCCATCATATATCTCAGGAACTTCTTGTGTAAATAATTTCGCCATAAACTCAGGGCATGTGCGTGACAAGAAAATCTGCGGTCCTTTGCTTTCACGACGAACATCTAAGACATAAGCTCTTACCCTGTCACCATTTTTGAAGTGTTCTCTCGGTATTGTTTCATCATGACGCAACACGGCCTCGGTTTTACCAATATCCAAAATTGTGTTACCAAATTCAACTCTTTTAACTGTTCCGTTAATAAGCGTACCTATTTTTTCTTTATATTCTTCATATTGCTTATTGCGTTCAGCTTCACGCACTTTCTGCATAATAACGCCTTTAGCCGTTTGTGCTGCAATACGGCCGAAATCAATCGGAGGCAGTTGATCTATAATGTAATCTCCAACCTTTAAAGATTTGTCGTATGTCTTTGCAATTTTAAGCGGAACCTGAGTTGCTTCATTTTCTATAACAGCGTCATCTGCAACCACTTCACGATAACGAGATAAGCTTATTGCACCGGTTTTACGATCAATACTAACTCTTATATCGTGCTCAAAGCCATATTTTGTTCTTCCCGCCTTTTGAATAGCTACTTCCATTGCGGTAAGAACATCTTCCTTATCTATATTTTTTTCTCTGGCAACCGCATCTGCAACAGCAACAATTTCAGGTCTCGGCATATTTTCAAAATTTTCCATTTTTCTAAACCTTTCTTTTTATTTAAAGATTAAATTTCCACAGCTTCGTGAGCTGATTGGTATTCTTCCCACAATTCATCCGTAATCACCAATTTGGCTTTGGTAATCAAATCAAACGGAATTGTGTATTGTATATCTTCCATGGTCAAAACAACGCTATCATCATTGACTTGGATAATTTTCCCTCTAAAACGTTTACGATTTTCCACCTTATCTTCGGTTTCCAATTTCACTTCATATCCCTTGTAGCGCTTAAAATGCTCAATTTTAGTGAGCGGACGGTCAAGTCCAGGAGAACTTACCTCGAGTGAATATTTGTCGGCAATCGGATCTTTTTCATCCAAAACATCAGACAACAGATGACTTACTTTGGCGCAATCATCTACTGTTATATCAGAACCATCAAGTTTATCAATCATAACTTGCAGTGTTTGATTAACCTGTCCGATACTCATCACTCTTACCAGTTCATATCCGGCTTGTATTACTACCGGCTCTATCAAATCTTGTAAATAGTGTTTCTGCATCTTTATTCCTTCTAACAAAAAAGCGGGGCCTTTCAGCTCCACCTTTGATAATATTGTTATGTTGTCAACACATATAACATACTTTTTAAGTTTGTAAAGCATTTTTTTTATTATTTTACATTTTTCAACATATTATATCAATTCTACCAACTTCATTACCGCTTTTTTCAAAAACACTATTCTCTCATTAAACGAAGGTAAATCTCTGTTTACAAAGAGCTTTTGATCCGGACGAATTTTCAATACTCCGAACGAACGAGATACCAAGTCTATCAATTTATCTGCCGCTACAAACTTATTATTATGAAAAGAAATCAAAATACCTTTAGCTCCGGCATCTACCTTTGCAATATTTGCTTTATAGCACAGTTGTTTTATTTCAATTGTTTTCAATAAATTTTCCACTTCCGGCGGAATTGCTCCGAACCTATCAATTAGCTCTTCCCGCATGTCCATCAATTCATTTATGTCTTTAAGAGATCCTATGCGTCGATAAAGCCCCAGTCTCACACCTAAATCACGCACATAACTTTCCGGTATCATAAGTGGAACTCCGGTAATAATTTGCGGAGACCATTCCGTGTTTTGTCCTTCAATTGATGCTTCTTTACCAAATCCTGCTTTCTGTCTGTCTATTTCTTCTTCTAACATATGTTGGTACAAAGCTATTCCCACATCTTTGATATGTCCTGATTGTTCTGTTCCCAAAACATTACCTGCGCCTCGGATATCCATATCGTGACTGGCAAGAGAAAAGCCGGCTCCCAATGTATCCAGGGCCTGCAAAATTGCCAATCTTTTTTCTGCTGTAGGATTAAGTTTCTTTTTTTGCGGAACCGTAAAATAACAATACCCTCTGATTTTAGAACGCCCGATACGCCCTCTCAATTGATAAAGTTGCGCCAATCCGAACATATCGGCGCGATAAATTATCATTGTATTTACTTTAGGCATATCAATACCGGATTCAATAATTGTGGTAGATAGCAATAAATCATATTTTCCACTGGCAAAATCTCCGATAATATCTTCCAATTGTTTGGCTGGCATCTGTCCATGTGCCACCGCTATCTTAACATCAGGAACCAAATCACGCAAAATTTTTTCAATTTCCGGAATATCAGAAACTCGCGGACAAACAAAAAAAGCTTGTCCGCCGCGGAATTTTTCACGATATATTGCCTCTTTTATCATTACTCTGTCAAACGGCATCACAAAAGTTCTGGCAGCAAGACGGTCAATCGGTGGGGTAGCAATAATACTAAGCTGTTTTACACCCGTTAATGAAAGTTCAAGTGTGCGAGGTATCGGAGTTGCACTCAATGTTAAAACATGGACATCTGATTTTAATGTTTTCAATTTTTCTTTATGAGCAACCCCGAAATGTTGCTCCTCATCAATTATAAGTAAACCTAAATTACTGAATTTTACATCTTTAGCAAGCAATGCATGAGTTCCGATAACTATATCTACTTCTCCGCTTTCCATTCCTTCCTTGGTATTTTTTACTTCTTTGGCGGTGCTTAACCTTGACAGCATTCTCACTTTAAGCGGAAATCCCTGCATTCTTTCACAAAAATTAAGATAATGTTGTCTGGCAAGTAAAGTAGTCGGAACAACGAGCGCAACCTGCGCTCCTGACATTGCCACCGTAAATGCGGCACGGAGCGCAACTTCAGTTTTACCAAAACCGACATCACCGCAAACCAGCCTATCCATGGGTTCTCCGGAATTCAAATCTTGTAAAACATCTTGTATGGCTTTTAATTGGTCGTTTGTTTCCTGATACGGAAATTTAGAACAAAATTCATCATAAATACCGCCTTGCGTGAAAAAGCTTTCTGCGGTTTTTAAATGCCTTTCGGCTGCTAACTTAATCAACTTCTCAGCAATATCTTTTATTTTTTCCTTCACTTTGGCTTTTTTAGCCTGCCATGCGCTCCCACCCAAAACATCAAGCTGTATCTTATCATCATCTGAACCATAACGAGAAATAACATCTATATTCTCTACCGGAACAAACAATTTATCGTCATGAGCATATAAAATTTTCAGACAATCATGCGGCGCTCCTCCTGCCTCTATCGTTTCCAACCCCATAAAACGACCTATTCCGTGGGCAATATGCACAACTAATTCGCCCACATTTAATGAGGAAACATCGGCTATAAAATCTTTGGAAGTAACCTTCTTGACCTTACGTTGTTGCCGTTCTCCCAGTATATCCTGTTCTGAAATAAAGCAATATTTTTCATCACGAAAACCATGAGCCAAATCAGCCAAAACCAATACTGTTTTCTTTTGAGAACATAAACGTAAGGCTGATTGCCAATCATCGGCAATTACAGTATTCTTTATTTTATATTCATTCATCAAAGTCAACAATCGCTCACGAGAACCTTGGGAATAACAACAAATTATCTTATTCAATCTGCCGTTTTCGGCCAAATAATTGTTTAATTCCTCATAAACAGCAGCATTGCTTATATGTCTGGCGTGTGCAAAATCTCTACCCGGAATAGAATTTACACTTATACATTGTTTTTCGGAAACAACCGATAAAGAATACAAGTATGTTGCTTGTTTTTGCGCAATTTTTTCAGCAAATTCCGTTCCCGTAAGATAAAGCATCTCAGGCGAAAGCGGGCGATATATCTCTTCGGCGTTTTTACCTTGTTTAATATTCATTGCTTCAACACGTGCCTCGTAATAATCGGCAATTCCTGCCGATTTTGCCTGTAAGGCATCCTCGCAATTTCTTCCTATAACAACTGAACAATTCGGCAAATAATCAAATAAACTAGGCAAACCATCTTCATAAAAAAGCGGCAACCAATTTTCCATCCCCATATATTTCCGTCCCTCGGATATAACTTCATAAATTTCATCGTGCATACCCTCGGCTCCGAAATATTCGCGATATTTTTCCCTAAAACATCTGATGGATAATTTATCTGGAATAATTTCACCTGCCACTTGAAAATCATATTCATTAAGTTCACCTATTGTGCGTTGACTTAATGCATCAAATATACGGATACGCTCAATTTCATCATCAAACAAATCAATTCGTAATGGTTGTTCCGTTCCGCTCGGAAAGATATCTATAATATCACCGCGCACCGTATATTCGCCGGCTTCCATAACCTGCTCTACTCTGGTATAACCATTCATAACGATATAATGCAAAAAATTATCAAAATTCAAATTATCTCCGACTTTAATACTTTTGCGCGCATTTTTAAAAATTTTTGCCGGCGGTAATTTTTGTAAAACAGCTCCGATACTTGTCACTATCACCAACGGCTTTGTATAATTCCAAAATACTATCTGTGATAAAGTATCTATGCGTTTCGCTACAATAGAACTGCTGGGTGATACTCTGTCATAAGGAACTGTATCCCACGCCGGAAACTCCAAAACCACAATTTCCGGAAACATAAAACGTAACATTGCAGCACACTGAGACAAGCTCACTCCATCACTTGCAATATATAGCAGAGCTTTTTTCTTATCTAAAAATTTTTCCAAAACAAACGGTTCATAACCTTCGCATACCGAAGTTACCGCCTTGCCTGACAAATCCTTTAAATCGTATTGCATATATCGCTCTTTCTTATTTACAAACTTTTATAAAATATATACAATACCCGTATTATCGCAACAAAAAAAAGAATAATTCACATGCGTCCCAGTATATTAAATCCGCTTTTTGCTTCTGTAGATACCTTGAATGGTATCGGTTCAAGGTTTGCATCTCTGCTAAAAAATTTATGCGGAACCAAAGTAGTCGATTTACTTTGGCATTTACCATCGGGTATTATAGACAGACGTTGCAATATACCTTTAATATCAGCGCAAAACGGACAATTATGGACCGGCAGAGTCCGGGTGGTTGAACACATTATTCCGCACACTCGCAAACAACCTTATAGAATAGTCGTAGAAGATAACAGCGAACAACTTATATTGATATTTTTCAAAACATTTGGTGACAATCTGAGCAAACAATTCCAGATTGGAACCGAAAAGATTATCAGCGGAAAAATAGAAATATTCAATCGCTCATTGCAAATGGCTCATCCTGATTATATTGTTGATGCAGCATTCCCCGAGCGTATGCCTTTAATCGAAACAGTATACCCGCTTACCGCCGGTATCACCAACAAAATGCTCAATAAACAAATTTTTCAAGCATTACAAAATTTTCCTGATATGCCGGAATGGCTTGATGAAAGATTAATGAAACAAGAAAACTTTTCTTCATTCAAACAAAGTTTATGGCAAGCTCACCACCCGCAAAAATTTGATGACTTATCGCCTAATACTCCATTTAGACGCCGTTTAGCTTATGATGAATTATTAGCAAATCAGCTTTCTCTTGCTATTGTGCGGCAAAAATTAAAAAAACAAAAAGGTATTACTATATCATCTCAAGGAAAATTAAAACAACAATTGCTGCAAAATCTACCTTTTAAATTGACCTTAGCACAACAGCGCTCCATCGCTGAAATAGAAAACGACATGCAAAGTGATTTCCGTATGCTACGCTTGCTACAAGGAGATGTAGGTAGCGGTAAAACCATCGTTGCTCTTATTACTATGCTTAACGCTGTGGAATGCGGATATCAGGCCGCTATTATGGCTCCTACGGAAATACTTGCTCAACAACATTATGAAAGCCTTTCACAATTATGTAATCTTATCGGAGTAAAAACCGCTCTATTAACCGGTAGTGTAAAAGGTAAGCTCCGTAAACAATTGCTACAAGACTTAACAGAAGGCAATACACAGATATTAATAGGAACTCATGCATTGTTCACTGAGGATGTTACCTTCAAAAATTTGGCATATATCATTGTTGACGAACAACATCGTTTCGGAGTAAAGCAAAGGTTAAGTCTTTCACAAAAAGGAGAATTATGTGATGTTCTGGTAATGACGGCAACACCTATACCACGCACTTTGGTATTAACTCAATATGGTGATATGGAATATTCTAAAATAGATGAATTGCCGTCAGAACGCAAACCGGTTACTACCACCGTTATGCCTATTTCCAAAATTCACGATGTCGTGACAGCTCTTGAAAAGCGCTTAAAAGACGGAACACAAGCTTATTGGGTGTGCCCATTGGTGGAAGAATCCGAAAAAATAGACTTATCAGCGGCAACTGAACGTTATCAAAGTTTACAAAAAATATATGGTTCCGCGGTCGGATTAGTGCACGGAAAAATGAAAGAAAACGAAAAAAATGCCGTTATGGAAAAATTCAAGAATGGCAGTATTAAACTTTTGGTATCAACAACTGTAATTGAAGTCGGGGTTAATGTTCCGTCAGCCACCATAATGATTGTTGAACACGCCGAACGCTTCGGATTGGCTCAACTCCACCAATTACGCGGTCGCATAAAACGTGGAAATCAAGCATCTTCCTGTATACTGATGTATGGATACCCGTTAAGTGATGTGGCACGCCAACGCCTTAATACAATGAAACAAACAGAAGATGGTTTTATTATAGCCGAGGAAGATTTAAAACTGCGCGGAGGAGGAGAAATACTCGGCACCAGACAATCCGGATTCAACAACTTCCGAATAGCTGATTTAAGCATTCATTCCGATTTATTGCAAATTGCTTATAAAGATGCGGCAATGATAATTAATCAAGACCATGAATTGCAATCGCCTCGCGGGCAAAATTTACGAACTCTTTTATACTTGTTTGAACAAGATGAAGCAATTCGCACTTATAAAGCCGGATAAACTTTATTCTAAATTATATATATCAAACGTAATATTGACTGCTATTAAATATGTAGTATAATCGAAATTATATATAACATAGGTGTATGGAGAGAAATAATGATAAAAAATAATATCAATGGTCTTTCCATGATAGAAATGATTGGAGTTTTAGCAATAATAGGAATATTATCCATAGGTGGTATTGCCGGATATTCACGAGCTATGACAAGATATCGTGTTAATCGCACAATTGATGAAACATCTCGTCTTGTAAATGCCATTCGCACAATGTATATGACACAACGTAATTTTAACGGTATAGAACAAAATAATGGACAGATGAATGCTACAATTGCTAAGAGTATAAAGAACTATACTGGCTTTGATCCACTATCATCAAATGTGTTTGGCGGTAGATGGATTGTGCAGTCACATCACCCTAATTGCAGTAGTAATAACCAATACTGCAATCCTCAAAGTGGAATAAGTACAGCTTTTGTAGTCGCTTTTGAAAAAGTACCTGAGGACGCTTGTATGGAGTTAGCTACCATAAATTGGGCTAATGCAGGTGATGGATTGATAGGGTTTGGAATTGGCAAAGGAGAGACTCGCACTGTTTATTCTGCCACAAAAAAAGATTGTCCTAAAGGCTCTATGCAAAAAAGCGGAAGCAATGGATACTGGGTTTGCGCACAAGACTTACCCCTTAGTCCTGCTGATGCTGTAACGGCATGTAGTTTTGCTGGAAATAACACTTATAATTTTTCGTTTAAATATAAATAAATTACAGTGAGCACATTTGATATATGATTGTCTTTTTTAAATAATTTCTACAGGTTATTATTTAAAAAATTTCCGTTCATACAATTTGATATATTTTCAAATTGAAGTAATTTATTAACTATATTTTCAACTTCTTGAGCCGTATACAGACGATATATAAAATCCATACGCAAATAATCTGCTTTTACATCTTTAGCTTCCGAGGCAATACAAAACGGCTTATCATCAAACACCATCATTTGACAGTGGTCGGATAATGCCTTAAACTTTCTGCCTTCTCGTTCTAAATTAAACCACATCGGTTTTTGATTGCAATGTGCGCAATCATTATTTCTGATACATCCGACACTGGTAAAAAGCGGTATATCCTGATATACTACAATCTGAGTATCTATTTTTGAATTCTCAATTATATTACAAATATTTAATTTATTATCTTCAAGTGACAATGTAACTCTGAATGCTCCTATTTCAGCCGCCATCGACATTGCCTGTGTATTCAATATATACATAGATGAATCAAAACTTATATCAAGGCGTTCACAAGGCAAAACTTCCAAAGCCCACCAGTTAGCCACCTCCCATTTGTTATACCCTCCGGCAAGTAACTTGTTGATTATATCGTTGAACAATACCGGATGTCGACAAACCGTAGGTAAAGCAATCCTGATTTTATTTTTCGGCAATTTATTTAAACTTTTTATATCGCTATTCGGATTTATCAGATAAACAATTTCTGTAAATTTACCCAGATCCAACAGTTCAAGGTTAGATAAATTATCGGTTTTAATTATAAACGATTGCTTTCCAAAATTTTTCTTATTCCCAATAATTTCTGGTAATTCAATATATTGTCGCTCCACTTTGATTTTACTATACAAATCACGACGCAACTCATTAAGCAATGATACAGGAGCAAACAAACCGTTTTTATTATTAATACTGATTTTTTTCAGATTAAATGCAGTGTCTCCGGTTTTGGCGAATGATTTTTCAACCGCTTCACAAACTTTTTTCTTATCATTTGCCGAACTAAAATTTCCGCTTATTGTAGCTTCAAATCCATTGCAACTTGCAACTATTTTATCTCCGCTTATCTCTACTGATACCTCAATATCACATTTGTTGCGATATTCGTTTGGCTTTGGTTTTTCATAGTGATATGCTCCTTTAACTTCTCCGGAAGAAGCCAGATAAACAGTATCACCTTTTTTTAAGGTTGGATATCCTCTCGGCAGTTCAATCTCCACGGCTTGCCCTGCTTTCACTTCAAATACACTCTTGGCTCCGACAAAAATTTTCTGCGCAGAAAAGCCGAATGGTTTCTCATCGCCGGCCACGTCAAATTGTAATCCATCATAGCGAGATATTTTATGCGTAGGCGTAAATTTAACTCGTCCGTGCGACACATTTTCCACTTTCCCGATTAAAAGTCCTCTGTGACCGACAAAATCGCGATCAGTAACATTTTTATTTTTACCATTAAAATGAAATTTGCACCATGGACGCGAAAAAATTTGTTTTATACGCTCTTCCCTATCTTTATCGGCACCTTTACCGTCTAAAATACGGCGATAATAATCGGTAACCGCTGCCACATAAAGAGCCGACTTTTTGCGTCCTTCTATTTTAAGCGAAGTTACCGGCATATTAAGCACGTCTTCTTGCAATGCCATATCTTTCATCGAAAACAGATGACTTTCCTTGTTGCCATTACATTTAAATGCGGCACGGCAAGGATACAGGCATTTTCCACGATTGGCGCTACGGGCGTATTCTATAGAAGAAAACATACATAATCCGCTGTAGGAATAGCATAAAGCTCCGTGAATAAAAGCTTCAGTTTCCAAATCAGGAATAGCAGCAATTTCCTTAATTTCGGCTGACGTCAATTCGCGTGCTAATACCACACGCTTAAAGCCGAGTTTTTTCAAAAACAAAGCCCCTTCTTTATTATGCACCGCCATTTGTGTGCTAGCGTGCATTTCGAAATGCGGATACTTTTCTTTCATCACCCGCGCCACGCCTAAATCTTGAATAATTAATCCATCAACGTGACAACGAGTGCAAACATCCAAACTTTCAATAAGTCCGGAAAGTTCGCTTTCCTGTAACACTGTATTAAGCGCCACATATACTTTGCGTTTAAGGCTATGAGCATAAGCGGTAAATTCATCAAGAGCCGGCTCGTCAAAATTCGTAGCCGTAGCCCGTGCCGAGAATTTGGAAAGTCCTAAATATACGGCATCAGCTCCGTAATAAATGGCGGCATAACCGGCTTCTATATCACCTGCCGGTGCTAAAAGTTCCTGCTTAAACATCAAAAAATCCTCAAATTTATTTGTCGTCAAGCTACGCTAAAACCTAAACAATGTCAAGCTAGAAAGGAATACAAAGATGTGTATTTTTTATTGTAGTTCCCAAAAGCATGGATTTTCATTATACTGCTCAGGATTACAGTGAATTTTTATATATCCGTAACTACGCATACACTGTTCCCAAACAGGATAGCCTGAACGAGAAGTATTGGCAACAATAGCGCATTTATTTACAGCCATATCATACGTCATTGATTGACACATATAATGTTGGCACTGCCACGTGCTGTAACCACACCCAGACAAGAGTATGATTGTTAATCCGTACAATAAACACTTTTTTCATGGCTTAATCCTTAAATTTTAGCCGGTAATTATCAATATAGCTACATCAAGCTCTCTTATAAATTCTTGCTGTTTTGACATTTAATTACTCCTTTTTTATATTTCCGGATTATCACTTCCATACTCAAGATTCATGTCATCTATACCATATCCACTACATGGAATCATATAACTATAACGATCGCTTTTAGCTTTTTCTTCCAGCTGTTTTTTGATTTCAAAACAATTTTTTTTCTCAATTTTTATAACTGGTATCGGATTGAACACTCCTTTGTAGGGATTAATATATTCACCTATCCATTTAAATACATTGCAATATTTTTTACGACAACGACTACAACGAGTTCTTATACAAGGAACAGTATAGTATGTTTTGCATCTTAATCCTCCATAATACTTATGACTTCCATCGTGAACATATACAACATATGAACCGAATAAGTCTCCGTGCCCTTTCACATGGGCAAATACTGCTTTATTGTTTAATACTTTATCAATAGTTGTACTTATATTACGATAGCGACATTGTTCACTTCCCTCTAAACGTAATTCCTCATCATATAGCGTAAGCCCTGTGATATAGTATAGAGATCTATAAGTCTTCAGAAATAACAAAATTCTACCATACCCGTAAAATTTTACGATTATAAATAAACAAACAAAAAACAAAAACAATACCTACCATTTTCTTGTTATTTATGTTGAAAATCATTATACAGTCCTCTCGTAACTTATTCTTGTCTTACTCATAAACATCACCATTATTTTTATATGAACATAAACCAACGTTTAAGACCAACTGGAAAATTTAAATTTTCAGAGTATTATTGAAAGATCTTAAATTACTTGTAACTCATCGATTCTATTAGATTTTAGCAACATTTGTAAAAAAGTGAAATAGGATGATAAACTGGTTGATTTAACGTTCTATTAATTTGACCTGTTTTTTAACATTTTTTGATTTTTTACGTGATTACAATATGTTACATAAGAGTTTGTTCATTAAAACAAACATTTGAACATCAACGTTTTGAAATAGAAAATTTTACACGCACGAAGGCATAAAAATTGACGAGTGGAAATCTGATCAAGCCTAAAAAACTTAAATTCAAGATTTTAATTTACAAAATAATATTTTTACAAAAACTATTGACAAAATATATTTTTATAGTACGATAATGATACTTACGTATAATTAGTAAATTACTTTTTTGATGAGTTTATTTTTGTAATTTTACTTATCATAGATTTGATCTTTAAAATAAGTAGATTGCATGTCTGTTTAAAATGGTACAGAGTTCCCCTTGCAGTTTTATCAAAATTACTCCGAGGCGAACCGGAGAACTGTTAAAATTAGAGCTATGAAAAAAAGTATGCAAAACTTCCTCCGTGAGAGAAAGGCTAATTATGCTTATTTGTTCCTGCTTTTAGATATTCGGAATAAGCAAGCGCAACTTCTAAAAACACAAAAGGTCACCGAAAGGTGACCTTTTGTGTTTTTGGAGCGGGCAATTATTCTGCTTTGCTCCATTCACTGCTCACATCGCTTTTAGGCGACCACGATATCGAACGTATCTGAGATCTCTCAATCTCTCCGCCAGCCACAGGGTGTCGCAACACCCTGTGGCTGAATGATAAAACATTTTATCTTTGATTACCATTCTTTTTGATTATACAAGGAATCTCATCTTTGCGTAGCGCTCTATTTTTTAAATTCGAAAATGCCTTGAATTTTTCTCCCTTGTCGAAAAATAGGCATGACATTGTTGGGATTTATTTAAAAAGAAACAACAGTCATTTTGCAGGGAAGCTATTTTATTGGTAATACTTGTCTCGCAAGTTACGAACTAAATTTAAGATAAATTTTAACTTTTTTACTGTACCATTATACAAAAATACAAGTAATCTCTGGAAGAACTAATGCAAAACGAAAATATTTTATCACAAATTAAAGATACTGAACAAAAATTTAAAGCAAATGATTATAAAGGAAATTCTCTTTGCTCTTGTGTAGTGAAAAAATATGGAGATTTACCAATTTTGCTTTCTGCTCCTCATGCTGTTAAACAAATCAGAAACGGTGAAATTAAAGCACACGAATTTTATACCGGTGCAATTGTTGAATGTCTGGCAAAACAAATCGGCTGCGCGTGTATAACGAAACAATATTTAATTGAAAATACAACAAATGATGCCCCAAACACTGACAATGCTTATTGTTCCTACAAAACCGCCATCAATCAATTTTTGCAAGAACATAAGATTAAATTGTTTGTTGATATTCACGGACTTTCAAGTAAGCGTGACAGCATTGTGGATATCTGTATTGATAAGGGAAAAAATGTCAACAATATGACTTATGTTTCGACCTTGCAAAAATGTATAGACAATGAATTCGGTGTAAACACATCTTCAGTAGATAAATATTTTTCGGCTTTTTCCGATAATATTATGAGCAAATGGATACACTCAAATTTTGATGTTTCAGCAATTGAACTTGAAATAAATGGTGCTTATCGCTGGTTTGAAGGAGACACAGAAAAACAATCTCTTGATTTGTTTATATGTTTAGAAAAATGGCTGACCGGTATTTTTTCTTAATTACTTTAAGTTGTTGAAAAATAATAATATTTTATACAATTAGTTCGTAAAATTTCCCTTTTTTTGTCATTTTTGCAATAAAAATCGTAATACATTGAGAATATAAAAAAAAACAGTCATTTTGCAGGGAAGCTATTTTATTGGTGATACTTGTCTCGCAAGTTACGAACTGAGGTAGTTCTTGCTCTTTTTAGCATTGTTTGCCTTTGTTATAAAATTCATTTAGATTTGTTTTCAATATTTTCTTCTGTTATCGGAACACATCCGACTTTGTCATTCCAAGTCAAACAATCATCACGACAGATTTTTTGCTTGTAGTCCCAAACATATCCTCTGTCTAAACAGGAATCAATATTCAAAAAATCAGGCTCAATGAAGCACAAATAAATGCACAGAAAAATAATTCCGGTTAAAAATACAAAACCGATGAATGTACTTATGTTTAAGTACATTCTGAGTAAAGTGTGTAGAATATGTTTAATATTTCTCATTTATATCTTTAACCCGTTGATAATTACAAGCATCTTTAGAATTGGAATACAAAGAATTTCTATGTAATCCTCGCCCTTGCGTATTCACATCTTTATCGTGCCAATAATCGGATAAAGCATCTGGATAACTCCATCTATTATAGAATCTGTTCTTTAAATAGTCAAATCCTTCTTTTGTATCGCCAACTATTTGAGCTGTTAATTTCCCCCAAGCTCCTCTATCTGTAGCCTCATAATTTGCCTTACAATGAAAATAATCATCATTACCTATGGTGTTATCACGCTTCATATCAAAATAATTTCTTGTCATATCAGATATAGCACCTACAACCTGATGCACAGGATTTTGTTGTTTATTCTTCTCACTAGCACGCATATAATTATATTCCAACTCGTCACGCAAGGAAAATTTGGAATGGTCTACCCCGAATTCATCAATTTGGGTTTTGTCGTCTATATTATATAAAGACTTTTAAGTATCCTTTCTTTTAAAATGCAAAAACCGTACATTTGCAAATGCACAGTTTTCAGCAGTTAATAAAAAAATAACAAAAGTTTTTTTTACACTTTGTTCCGGCTAATAGAATGAAATCAGCGTACCAATCCCATTCTGATAATTTTTATACATCTTTGGTCACCAAATGTCAAGTATTTTCTTATTTTTAATAATATTTTTATGTCTGTGCTCTATAAGGATATTAGTTTTATATTGCTTTTTATTATATTTTTTTCGGAATTGAAGTTATTAACAAGCAAGTTATAGCATCGCTGCTATAACCTGTTCGTAAAATTTCCCTTTAGTGGCTTTTTTGAAAACATAACATCCGAACTCGTTTAAGCGCTTGATTTAAAAAGAAAAAGCAGCCATTTTACTGGCTGTTGTTAGTATTGGTGATGCTTACCTCACAGTTTACGAACCAATAGAATTTACCCCTATATGCGAATTATTATACGAATTATAGGACTTCTCATCTAGTTGTTGCCTCATTTCACCCACATGTCTCATAACCAATTGAGCTTTTTCTCCCACATTACTTGTGATTCCATGCTCTAGTTTTTCAATTTCTTCACTATATTTTATTAAAATTCTGCTACCCAATGCTTCATAATATTTGGCATCTTTATAACACTTTTTGCCTATTACATGTGTATGATGTTCCATTTCTCCCTTAAAATTCTCATATCTTTTCGCAGACTCTTGCATTTCTGTAAGATATTTTTTATTAAATTCATTCCGGTTTAAATTTATTTTTTGCATATACTCTAAAAACACATGTTGATATTCTAATGGTCTATCGGATGCTACATTACTCAGCTGCGGTAAAATACAATTTTGCATAATTTGATGCTGTTCTTCACCTATATTTAATTCTTTTAAAACTTGTTTAAAAAATAAATATGTTTCTCCAATTTTTCCCTTAGAAATTGTCTCGTCACCCGCAACAAAATCTATTAACTTATTATAGCCAGCATTTACAAATTGATTATGTTTTTCTCTGTCAATCTTATGGAAAGTCAAATAATCCATAGATCCTGTTATTTGAGTTAATTCTTCTATTGTCATTTTATAGGGAGATTTTGTTTCAATAAATTCAATATATGATTTATGCCTTTTTTGTGCTTTATCACTAAATTCCAAGTCTTTTTCAATTTCCATGTTCAGTGGCAATCCTGAATTTATAACAATATTACTTGTTTTAACACGAAATGTATCTGCAGACATTTCTGTATCTGATATTTTTTCGGCCACTTTACATAATCTGGGATATTTTGAAGCAAAATACCAGCTGAGTTCTTCAAAGTTAATTTCTTCTTTATTATAATTTAAGATTTTTAGAATTTTTTCGCTTTCTTGTTTCCACAGATTATTGTCTGGAAAGTGCAAACCGCCGACAATACAAGCCAATACAGTAGTATTAATAGAAGTTATCTCTTGATTTGATGGTATCTCAAAGGAATGTTGCAACGATTGTTTATTTTCTTTATTATTCTCTAATCCAGAAGATATTATTCCTTCACTTTGCAATTTTTTAGTAAAAAAAGGATAACTAGAATGCGCTTCATCAGGTTGTCGCGAAATCTTATTTTTTAACCTAGCTATTCTAGCTAAATTATCGTTCATAAATAACCTCCTTTCTTCGCATTATATCCTGCATAATAACACGTTACTCCCATTTTGTCAACAATTTTCACAATATTCTAAGTTTTATAACCGCTTGATTTTATTGCATTGTTGCTGTAATGAGTTCGTAAAATTTCCCTTTAGTGCCGTTTTTGAAAACATAACATCTGAACTCAGTTAAATACTTGATTTAAAAAGAAAAAGCAGGCTTTTGACAGCCTGTCGTTTGTATTGGCGATGCTAATCTCGCAAGTTGCGAGTATTGTATTTTATAAAATGGCTCTCAAACTCTTACAATTTCAGAGAAAATATTTTTTATTTCGTCTATTTCATCTCTAAATCCCATTATCATCATATTTTTAATCTTTCCTTTTTCAGAAATATATTTAGGAGAAATTGTGATTTCTTCTTTTGTATCATAGTCATAAATACCCATTCCGTAAATTTTACAGATGAGCATTAATGGCGCAATATCCCATAATTTTGCTGTAGCTAACACAGCCCTCAACTGCCCCAAAGATAGATATAAAGAATAAATAGCTGCAGAAAAATAATCCTGAGCAATAAATCTTCCGTTTATATGATTTGGCTTTAATTTAACCTCCCACATATGCGCCTGAACAACGCGAGAAACACCTTTGGGAAATTTATTCAGTATCTCAGTTTTACCGAAGTGTTCTCTATATACTTGTTTGCCATCTGTATAAACGAGCTCATCTAAGGCCGGCGCACAAATAAATCCATATAAAGGTTCTCCGTTTTTGAATACAGAAAGCAATATTCCATAAAATGGCAAACCTGAACTATAATTTAATGTTCCATCAATAGGATCTAATATAAATTGGTATTCTGTATTAGCAATTTGTTGGAACAAACTTCCATCCAAATCATCAATGCTTTCTTCGTCAATAATAACATAATTTAAATCAGCAAAATTTTCTTTTGCAAATTGTTCAAAAGCTTTACTATTATGTAAGTCAACATCTGTAACTATAGATAAAATGGCATCGTTATCTTCTTTATAATTTACCTTATGCTTTTGTTGCATTGCATCAAAAGAATATTTTCCGATTTCTTTTACAAACTCTTTTATTTTATAAAACACCGTATATCTCCTAAACAAATTCAATTCCATTTTATCTTATGATATGATAAAATTAAACGTAAAACGAGTTTTTCGAGCAACTTTTACAGAAGAATATAATTTTGAGCATCCCGATGATACATTTTCATGATTAACAAAGCAATAACCCATGAAACAATACTCATGATTTTATCCTTTCATAACATCTACTATATTATTTCATAATTAGATATTTTTTTCAAGTATTTTTCATAAAAAAGGAAAAAATTTTTATGAATGCGTGATTTTATTGCATTATAGCTATAATGAGTTCGTAAAATTTCCCTTTAGTGCCGTTTTTAAAAACATAACATTCGAACTCGGTTAAGTGCTTGATTTAAAAAGAAAAAGCAGGCTTTTGACAGCCTGCTGTTTGCATTGGAGATGCAAAGTAAGCAAATTACGAGCTGAAAAGAAAATTATAAAATGTTGGAATGTCCTGTTTTTTCTCTAATGTTAAATATCGTGCGGACAATCTGATCTGGATAAACTTTTCTGACAGTTCCGTTTTTATCCGTAGTATAAAAAGTCTTTTTTCCTTCCTTAAATTCTTCCATAGAAGAAATATGATCAAAAGATTGCGATGCTACGACATATTCACCTTTAGGCAAAACCCAAGCAATATCAGTTGGCTTTTCAATATCCGACGCCAAATATGACGGACGCTCAACTTTTGCCATCCACACCGGAGCTTCACTATAATATGATTTGTCTTTAATAACATCGCCGATATCATATGAAGTAACATGTGCATTGATTTTCGGTGCATTTCTATCTTCAACAATATCAACCTGCATTTTAGGAGGCATTTTATCAATTCTTACTTTTGTTACCGGATTGGTAAATTTATCTATTTTTTCCGCAATACTTGCAAATGTAGGTTTATTATCAAAATTTGCCTTACTTATCGGATTTTTGATTGTTGTTACTCCCATCCGATGAGCTTCTATATCAACTTCTTTAATCAATTCTAAAGGATACTGTCCACGTGCGTTCGGCACATTACAATCCAATCCGACGGATAATGCCCTGTCTATAACTTCAAGATAATTTGAGCCATAATAAGGTGATTTACTTGCTTCTTGAACAGCTAACTTAACAGCATGGGTCAAAAAAGTTTCACCTATGTCTGGCGACTGAGTATTTATAGCTTTATTAAACTGCTCCTCAGTTATAACATTTCTATTTCGCAATACTTTTAATTTACCGACCATTTCAAGTGCATCTTCAAATTGGTATTTACCCGTTGTGGTATGTGCGTTCATTTTATCATAAGGGCTGAGAGCTTTCCTCATTATTTCAGATTCCAATAATTGCGGATTATCCTTAATAATTTTCGCCGCCACATCAGGTTGATTGTAACGCCAAGCAGTGCCAAATGCCTCAAACTTTTCTTTATCTGTTTTACCAAAATCAAAGTCCTTAAAATTCCGAAAACAAAATTCTCTGTCGTACTCACCTATTTCTTTTTGAGAGAATGAATTTGGTAATGCCGATTGCATTTCAGCCATTTGTTTATCGTCAAAAGTACAAATCATCACTCCGTTGCATTCAAATCTCGGAGCAATTTCCACATATTCCAAATTTCCTTCCCTAAGCACTTCTACCAAACGCTCAGCAAAATCACTTTTGGCACTACCCGAGGCCACCATTTGTCCTTTTAGTAACGGGTTGTA
>JAFUXW010000136.1 GCA_017477035.1 Alphaproteobacteria bacterium
AGGAAATATAATAAATATTTGACAATAGAAAAATAAATACCTCTTATGAATGGTATTATCATTATTGCATTTTATCTATCTTTCATTGCCTCAACACCGGAGATAACATCTATCAATTCATCCGTTATTTCTTCCTGACGCTGCTGTTGATATTCCAAATTAAGCTCTTCCAAATTTTCATCTATATTCTTTTCGGCATTTTGCATATTAGTCATACGCGTATAATGCTCGGCTGCTAGCGAGGAGTTGATTTCTTTACCTACCCTTATCATCAGAGATTCATTTACCAACTCAGCAAACATTTTTCCGGCATCAACACCTATCTGCGGAATATTATTAGTCTCCCATTTTTTATTCTGTAGCTTTTGCAAACGTTTCATGTCAAACGGAATAATTTGTTTAAGTTCAACGTTTATCACATTATGCTCTCCGCGGTGATGGGAAACAACAATTACATCTGATATCCGCTCTTTGCGTATTACTTCATCTATATTTAAAATTACATTTTCCGCAAGCATCGCCACCGCTTTTACCGAATTAGACACAGCGTAACTACAATAAACTTTAAGGTGACTATTTTCAGCCAATGCATTCATTCTTTTACCTATGGTAATAAATAATGCATCATTCAACGATATATGTTTTTGCCTTATATAATTCTGAGCATTTTCAACAATTTCTCTATTAAAACGCCCGACCATACCATTATCGGAGCCTATTAATAAAAACAAATAGCGTGAATTTTTATTTTTTTTATCGCTTACCTGTGGCAGATAATGATGAAGCGCTAAAATATGGAAAGCATCGCGCAGATTGCGTAAATATTTATCCAAAGACTTAT
Organism: Alphaproteobacteria bacterium; assembly: GCA_017477035.1. Taxonomy (GTDB): domain Bacteria; phylum Pseudomonadota; class Alphaproteobacteria; order RF32; family CAG-239; genus RUG410. Next base: position 842 of record JAFUXW010000136.1, read on the forward strand.
CAGCTTGTTCGTATTGCAAAATACTAACCGAAGACAGCATTTTCATATTGCTGACAATATCTCGCAAGTCTTGCGTGGTTTTTATTCTGCGTCTTAAAATTTCTACTGCCATCACCCTACTCTTTTATTGCCAAGGCTTGAGTAAATCCGTCCGTCAGCAATTTAATTTCTTCATCACCCAACTTTTCACGCTGATAAACCATTGTTTCCAAATGAGGAAAATTTTCGTGCAGAACTTTTATAATTATTTGCTGAGATGCTAAATTTTCTTCAGAAGTTAATCCGTCAAATAAACCGACATTAGCAGCCGCAAAAACCGCAATTTGCTCTGATGCTGTCAATAATGAAAATCTTCTCTGTTCTAATGTAGCGCGAATCGCCTGGCCTCGTTTAATACGAGCTTGAGTTTCTTTATCCAATTGAGTCCCGAACTTAGTAAAGGATTCCAACTCTTCAAATTGTGCATAAAACAATTTTAATGGGCCGACCACTGCTTTATAAGCCGGAAGCTGAGCATCACCTCCAACTCGAGAAACAGATTTTCCGGTGTCCACTGCCGGCATAATACCTTTTTGAAACATCTGAGCAGATAAATATATTTGGCCATCCGTAATTGAAATAATATTTGTTGGAATATAAGCAGATATATTACCGGCTTCTGTGCTGACAATCGGCAGTGCCGTCAGAGAACCGCCACCGAGCTCTGCTTTCAAGTGAGTGGAACGCTCCAATAAACGTGAATGAATATAGAAAATATCTCCCGGAAAAGCTTCTCGCCCCGGCGGTCGGCGCAACAACAATGACATTTGCCGATATGCTCTGGCGTGATTGGTTAAATCATCATAAACTATTAATACATCACGGCCTTTATGCATAAAATATTCACCTATAGAAGTAGCTGCATATGGTGCAATGAACTGCATACCGGCTTCATCATCAGCCGCAGAAACAACCACAATCGTGTTTTTCATCGCCTGATGACTTTGTAAATCGGCTATTACACTTGCCACTGCGGAGTTACGTTGCCCGATAGCGCAATAAATACATATAACATCACTATCCTTTTGATTGATAATTGTATCTAATGCTATTGCAGTTTTTCCCGTTTGGCGATCACCCAAAATAAGTTCGCGCTGACCGCGTCCGATAGGAGTAAACGCGTCTATTGCTTTAATTCCTGTCTGCAAAGGTGCTATAACCGGAGCTCTGTCCATAATCGGAACAGGCTCTATCTCAATGGCTCTTCGTTCATTTGAAACTACCGGAGCTTTTCCATCTAAAGTTTCACCCAATGGATTAATAACTCTACCTAACAAATTTTCTGAAACAGGAACATCTAACACACGATTAGTACGCTTTACTTTATCTCCAGCCTTTACGCTATCTGGATTGTTTAAAAATACAACTCCGACAGAATCTTTATTAAGAGTTTGAACCATTCCTTGTATATTATGTTCAAATATCAATAACTCATCCATTTTGGCGCAGGATAAACCGCTAACAATAGCAGTTCCTGAAAGTATTGATTGAACAATACCTATTTCTTCCTGTTTAATATCAGCTTTTACATCTTTTAAGCTTGTTTCTATTGCCTCGAAAGCTTCATCACTTTTCATCATTAAGCACCCCGATCAATCAGACGAGAAACTTCTTTCGTCATTATTTGTTTAAATTCTTGCAAATACCCGTTAAAACTCCATTCAATGGTATATTCACCACCTTGCAAAACAATACCGCATACTAAATTTTTATCTGTTTGATAACGATATTTTACGCTAGCGGAAATAACATTTTCTTTTTGCATAAAATCTTCAACTTGCTTTTTAAGTTCTAC
>JAFUXW010000137.1 GCA_017477035.1 Alphaproteobacteria bacterium
AAAAGACGGCAAAACAGTTATGGAGGTGTTCGCACAGTGGGATAAATAACCTCCGCAAAATGAGACCGCACGGGAGCCTTAAGCGGGCTCCTTTTTTATTGGATTTACCAACGAGAAAAAGCGTAAGCCTAAAGCCTACGCTAATTCAGGCGGTGGTGTTAATCGCCGTTTTTGGTTAAGCGGTAATATCTAACACCGTCCACCTTTTCGGAGGAGTGTGTGTATTCGGGGTGGTTTTTGGCGTAAAGTGACATCGCACCGCGCACCGAATTCTCTTTCCACCCGAGGGCTTCAGCCATCTCTTTAAGGGTTGCGCCTTCCGGTCTGCAGAGGAAGTGCACCATAAAGGTCAGCTTATCGGAGCCTGTCAGCGGAACCGGCTTCGGTTGTTCTACCGGCTCGGCCACTTGGTTAAGGGTTTCGGTTAAAATCTCGCCGAGTTTTTTATCGGTGATGGTTTTCTTGGCCGTTGTTTTGCTCTTGGCCTTTGAGCTTTTCTTTTTTGTAGTCATTTTCGTGTTCCTTTATGTTAGTTAATGCTTTGGCCACCGTGCCTCTGCTATGTCAATGAATGCTTGGAAAAAGGAGGAAGTCCAGTTAATTCTGCAATAATTTTGAAGCAACTATAATAAAATCAAGAAAAAAATAATAATTATTCTTTTTTCTGCAATTCTGTATTCAAATGTGTAATCATTTTACGCATACAAGCTGTGATTGCTACTTTAGCTGGTTTACCATTCTTCCGGAGATTATCATAAAAATCTCTAATATGTTTATTGGATCTTAGTGCAGCAATAACCGACATATATAAGGCATTACGTACAACTTTTCTACCACCTTGTATACATGCCTTACCACGCAATGTACCGCTGTCTCTATTTAATGGAGCTAAACCACATATGGCAACAATTTTGTTACGGCAAATTGTTCCTAATTCAGGTAATTCAGCCAATAGAATATAGGCAGTAACTTTACCGATTCCCTTTGTTGAGGTCAAAGTAATGAAGTTATCGCTTAATATTTTATCTGATTGTATAAGTTGATGAATATCTATGTCAATTTTTGACAATTGTTTATTTAAGAAGTCAACTAATTGTGATATCTGTTTCACAATTTCTTGATCAGGTTTCTTTTCTAACCACTGTTTTGTTAGAGTGAGATTATCTGTAAGTTGTTTACGATATTTGACTAAAGATCTTAATCTTTGAATATTAAAGGGTTTTTTTGAAGATAATTCAGGTGACATTTTTTCACCATAATTAGCTAACAGTTCTGCATCAATTTTGTCGGTTTTAGCCAGCCGACCTATAGCTTTAGCATAGTTTCTAACACGGGTAGGATGAACAACACAAACAGGTATTTTATTAATATGAAGACAAGAAACAAGTGCATTTTGATACGAACCAGTATGCTCCACAATGACTTTTTGGATATTAGGATATGTTTTCTTGCAAATTTTAAGAAATTCTACGAAGCCTTCTTCTGTATTGGGTAATGTTACCCACTCTCCTGAAGATGAAAAAAAGATATCTAATTTTTGTTTTGACACGTCAATACCAATTGTTGTACAATTCATTTTGCCTCCTTCTTGTATACGTGCTCTAAGGCACAATCAACTATTCGAAACTAACAATGGAGGAACGACGGTTCAAGCTTCAAAGCGATATTAAAATATCTGAAAGTTGCGCGGACTCATCGTTCACTAACGAGGTGTAGCTACACCTCGTTAGTGTTATTGTAAAACATTTCATTCACAATAACCATTCTTTATTATACAAGAAAGTTGCAATAAATGGGAAAACAGGTATCAATGCGCGAATATGCCCGCCAGCGCGGCGTTCACTTGAATGCGGTGCAAACGGCGGTAAAGACCGGTCGTATCCACAAAACAGATGATGGCAAAATAGACGTGGATGCGGCCAACAAGGAATGGTTTATGAATACCGATCCGGCGAAAAGCCACAAGACCGATCCGTTGTTTGAAAATCCGCCGGAAACCTTTGCCAGTACCAGCGGTGGTGCGGCAAAACCGAACTTTTCGACCTTTCAGCAGGCAAAAACCGCCGATGTTTATTATCGGGCAATGCTTGCCAAGGCCAAACTTAAAATGATAACCGGCGAAACCATAGACCGAAAAAAAGCCG
>JAFUXW010000138.1 GCA_017477035.1 Alphaproteobacteria bacterium
CACATAATAAAAGCTGTAACTTCGCTGTTTTATCGTTCATAGTCATATTATTTATATGGTCCTTTCTTGAAATAAAGTGTAAAAACTTTATTTTTTAGTGGAAATTTAGTATCAAAGTCTGTAAAGAGTATACATTATTTAATATCTAAATGCAACTATAAAAACGGAGTATTTTATGACCAATATTAAAAAAATCGGAGTTTTAACCAGCGGCGGAGATTGTGCTGGTCTTAATGCGGTAGTAATGTCTGTGGTTAATGCCGCTACAAGATACGGATGGGAAGTATACGGCATACACGATGGTACCGATGGTTTAACCAATCGCCCGCTCTCTTATGAAATTTTAACGGAATCCAATTTTTCAAATACTCCTTGGCCGAGATTGGCTGGTTCTTATTTAGGTTCATTAAACACCGGCATGAAAGAATCGCAGGAGGTCTTGGCAAATCGCTTTGGTGAAGGAGTTCGTGAGCTTGGACTCGATGCGGTTGTGGTTGTCGGTGGTGACGGCAGTATGAATATTGTCAGTTCTTACTGTAAATTGGCAGGAGTTAAAATGGTAGGAATTCCCAAAACTATCGACAACGATACGCCTCTTACAGATTTTTCAGTAGGTTTTAATACTGCTTGTCAAGTATGCTCAAATGCGTTAGATGACTTGATGACTACCGCTCGCTCTCATCACAGAGCTCTGATTTTGGAAGTTATGGGACGAGATGCCGGACATTTGGCAATGCACTCTGCTTTAGCAGGTTTTGCCGATGTTTGCTTGGTACCGGAAATACCTTATACTTTAGATGGTATAATAAATAAATTAGAATCTATAAAAAAATCCGGCAGAACCAGTGCTTTAATAGTGGTTTCCGAGGGTGTTAAGACCGAAAAAGGGGAAGCCGTCACTGCTTCTGTTAATATGATAGGTGAAAAAATAAACGGTGGAATCGGTGAATATTTAAGCAATTTAATTAATGCAAATTATAAAGGTTTCCAAACTCGTGTTACAAAACTCGGACACGTCCAGCGTTCCGGAAATCCGACAGCATTTGACCGCGGATTAGCCGTAGTCTTGGGAGCTGAAGCCATTCGTTTACTGGCAGAAGGTCACACTGATAGAATGGTCGCTCTTACTCACGGCGAAGTTACCTCTTACACTTTGGAAGAAGTAGTGAAAGCAGGAACTTCAGGATTAAATGCTCACAGTTCATACATTAAAGCGGCGCGTTCTATAGGTATGTATGTTGGAGAGGAAATCTAAATATATTGTTTACAAGCCATCAGGGACATCCTTTACCGAGGGTGTCTTTTTTTTATTTGACAAAATAACCGCAGTTTTATATATTGAAACAAATTTACGTATTATTAACTAGCATTAAAAGTATGAAGAATTTTTTTGTTTTGCTGCTTAAAGGCATGTTAATTGCTTTGGCAGTCAGTTTGGGAGCTTGTTTCCTTGCGTGGCACTGGGGAAACTGGAGAGTTATCACTTGGACAGTTATCGGCGTCATAGCTGTGTGGCAAGCGTGTAAATACTTAGGCACAGAAGAACACCTATCTCCATTGTATGATGACACCGGGGCTGTTGTCGTTCCAGGGCGTACTGTTTCTTTTTCTGATAGAGTTAAAGAGACATTAATCGTAGTTTTGGTAATCGGAATGTTCGCCTTGATTTTGTGGATTGGGGGAATTTTTCTTGAATGGATGCTCAATTGGCCGTCAGCAATATTTGAGTATACTATACTCAAAGGAATTGCTTTCTATCTGGTTGTGTTTTTCTGCATAACGTTGCTTAGCTCAATAATTCAAGCCTTTCGAATACTAGGGGTTCAGTTTATTATCACCTGTTTGCCATATTTTCTAAAATGGATTGTCATTATCGGAATATCCATTGCCGTATCGTTTTTGGTATTGTATTATTGTTTTCCGAGCTAAACTCCACAAAAAAACACCGCTAGCTGTGCGGTGTTTTTTTTTAGATCTTTACTTTCCAAAATTATGCTTGTTTAGAAACAATAGCCTTTTTAATTTGCTTTGCTTCTTCCGTCAGCTTCGTATTTGAAGTAGAAGTTAAAAAGCTATCCAAACCACCATTGTGTTCAATAGAACGCAATGTTTTTGAACATACTTTGAGTTTAAATACTTTATTCAAAGCTTCACTGAATAAAGAAACAACTTGCAAGTTAGGCATAAA
>JAFUXW010000139.1 GCA_017477035.1 Alphaproteobacteria bacterium
CGATGTCTTTTTTGGAATTTAATTATATGCTTTTACAAGGATACGACTTCTGCGTATTGTTGCAAAAATACGGTTGTCGTGCGCAGATTGCCGGAGCAGATCAATGGGGAAATATTACTTCCGGAACAGAATTGGGACGTCGTCGGTATGATACGGAATTATTTGGATTTACCAGTCCGATTATTACCGATTCAGCCGGTAAAAAAATGGGCAAATCTGAAGGAAATGCGGTGTGGATAAATGAGGACAAACTTCCGTCATATAACTATTATCAATATTTCCGCAATATCGGAGATGCCGAGGTAGGAAAGTGCTTGCGTATATTTACCGATTTGCCGATGGATGAAGTTCGTCGCTTGGAACAGTTACAAGACAAAGAAATTAACGAGGCTAAGAAGATATTAGCGTTTGAAGCCACTAAAATTTGTCGTGGCTTACAAGAAGCGACGTCTGCACAAGAAACCGCAGTTAGAGCCTTTGAACAAGGTGTCGCCGGTGGTGATTTGCCGACCATAAATGTTGATTTAAATGCCGGTATAGGGGTTTTAGATGCATTTTTACAAATAGGCTTTGTTGCCAGTAAAGGTGAGGCTAGACGTTTAATAAAACAAGCGGGATTGAAGATAAACGATAAACCGGTAACCGATGAAAACTATATTATTACTAAAGCAGATTTGATTGATGGTGCGGTTAAAATAGCTCAAGGTAAGAAAAAATTTGGACTGATTAAATAGGACTGAAAAATGTCTAAAGGCTTAAAATATACATTGTATGGTATTTTGCTGTTGGATATTTTAGGTTTGTTTTTGGCATATGTTTTTGCCGAAACTGTATGTTGCGATGAGTTTGAGCATTTGCGGATGAGTTATCTGGTTGGGAATGGATACATTCCGTATCGTGATTTTTTTGAGCATCATCATCCTTTGTTGTGGTATGTTTTTGCGCCAATTATGATGATCTTGCCACATGATTTTACTTTGACCTATTACACTGCGCGATTTATTTCATTTGTATTTTCAAGCGCAACTTTTTATTTTGTATACCTTATTTTTCGTGATTTTTTCTCCGATAAGAAACTTTTTGTTTATTTCTTTTTGACAGTTATGGTTTTTTATCCGATTTGGTTTGGTTTTTCATTTTTTAAACCTGATGTTTATGCCAGATTTTTCTATATAGCTGGTTTGTATGGTTTTATGCATTATGTTAAAGGAGAAAAAATAAGAGATTTAACAATTTGCTGCTTGGCATTTACTATATCATTTTTATTTTTGCAAACGTTGGTGTTTGATATATTACCATTTTTAATGATATCAGCGGTAATAATTTGTAAAAATCCGCAAAAGTGTAAAGACTTTATTATGGCAAGTATCCCGTCATTGTTTTTATTTGCAATGGCAATTGCATTTTTGTTTTACACTGATTCTATAAAACAATATTTTCAATTAAATTGGGTTTTTAATAGTAAAGTGTTTTCTATGGGAAATGAATACGTTAATAAAGGAAGCATTATTTATGCGTTTTTTATTCATTTTGCAGGAGGATTTGCTGCACTGTTTTGGTTATATAAAAATAAAAAAATTAATAAATATACGAACATCATTGCATTATTATTTACGTGTTCAGTAATTCAGCACTTATTCTTTAAGGCCTATTATGCACATTACCTTATTTTACCATTCATTTTTTGCTCAATGATAATTGCCGTATTTTTAGAAAATATTGCAGAAAAAAAAGAATATAGAATTTTATTTTGCTATATTGTGGCATTTTTCTTTTGCTCGCTTATTCTGAATTTTGTAACTCTGTCTATTAGAAACAATATAAGCATACTGGAGGAAATGAAAAAAATTAATTCCACCAAAGAGTTAGGAATGGTTGTGAGCGGAAATTTATATAAGATTTATGATCCACTAATTTCATATTATGTTATGCATACAGATATAGCAATAGTTGATAATGAAATATTTCATAGGTTTCCCGAATATGATTTAGACAGCAATATAACGCTATATAAGCCTTTATACATCGACTATGATGATAGTGATGTTTGGGAGCATCGATTGGAAAACAAAAAATACAGGATTTCAGAAGGTGTTTTGCAAAATTACGAAAAAATTTCACGTTATCTTTGGCAACGGAAAAATACTTTATCTCAATAAACTTTATTGAATGTTTCATTTTCGTATTTGTAAACAGCGTAGCTTTCGCTGACCTTCGGTGCACCGTTATGAAACATTTTATTTCCAAATTCGGTTTTAATCTCTTTATTGTTAAGGGTTGTCGAAAGTTTATTGTAATCAAAAGATTTAGCTTTGTTTACCAATTCCTTCCATAATTTCACGGCAGTGTATCCGTAAAGCGACAACCCTTCGGTATCAAGTCCGCTCAAACGCAGTTTCACCAAAGTTTCGGCAAATTCGGGATTGTCATCTTTTCCGCGAAGTTCCATAAAATAAGTTCCTTCGGCCCATCGGTCTAAATAGCGGATATATTCATCTGTAGCACGATATTTATTGGTAAATATAATAAAGTTTTCATCTTCTTCGCGTATGGCACGTGCCATTTTTCGGATATTTTTGGAGGTTCCGAGTAAAAATACAATTTGATTTTGTTCATCAATAACTTTTTCGGACAAATCATCATAGTCTTTATCTGTCATTTGATATGTATAATGCTTTATCACGATAGATTTTCCGTGCTTTGCAAATTCCTGCATAATAGCCTCAGCTTCCGCAGTGCTGTCACCATCTGCTGTATTACTGATAACGGCGACTTTTTGACCGGCAAATGTTTTGTTGTAAAAATTGAAAAAGTCTACTGCTTGCTGATTTGTATATCCAAGCATTTTAACTAAACCACTTTTAATTGTTTTGGCTTGTGAATAATTGACGGTTGTAGGAATAATTTGAAAAATTTTAGCTTTAGCAAAAACATCAGCCACCACATCAAAAGAATTGGCGCAATAAGGTCCGATAACTAAATTAGGTAAATTTTCTTTAGAAACAGCTAACATCTGTGCGGTTGATATTGCCATAGAATCATTGCATTCATCATCAACCTCAAGTAAATGAATTTTCTTGCCCAACAATCCACCTTGAGAGTTTATTTCATCAACAGCTTTTTTGACTCCTATGGAAAGTTCTGTCCCTTGAGACAGATAATCTCCGGCTTTAGGAGCGATGAGAGCAACTGTTATTTTGGCGCTGACAGGTGACGATATCAGCAATAAAATACCAAAAACTATGTATTTAAAGATACAATTCATATTTATGAACTCAATTAATTTTTTGTAATATATCAAAAAAATTTTTATTTGCAATAACTATTAAGGGTTGCCAATTTGCGGATAATGATGTTATATATCTTAAGCATTTGTGGAGAAGATATGACAGAAGAAAAATATATAGAAATTAAAGGTGCACGCCAACATAATTTGAAAAACATTAACGTTAATATTCCCAAAAATAAATTAACGGTGATTACCGGCTTGTCCGGTTCGGGAAAATCATCCCTTGCGTTTGATACCATATATGCTGAGGGGCAGAGGAGATATGTTGAAAGCTTGTCAGTGTATGCCAGACAATTTCTTGATTTAATGAGTAAGCCGGATGTAGATTCTATTGAGGGGCTTTCTCCTGCTATATCAATAGAGCAGAAAACGGTTTCTCATAACCCACGTTCCACTGTCGGAACTATTACCGAAATATATGATTATATGCGCCTTTTATGGGCAAGAGCAGGCACTCCTTATTCTCCGGCTACCGGATTACCGATTGAGGCACAATCGGTTTCTCAGATGGTAGATAGAATTACGGCATACCCTCAGGGAACGAAGATAATTCTTCTTGCTCCGATTGCTCGTGGTAAAAAAGGAGAGTTTAAAAAGGAATTTGCCGAATTACAGAAAAAAGGTTTTCAGCGCCTTAATATAGATGATGAAATTTATAACATAGACGAATTACCGGATTTAAATAAAAACATAAAACACAATATAGAGGTAGTTGTTGACAGATTGGTAATTAAAGAAGGTATTGCCACGCGTTTGGCACAATCGGTGGAAACGGCTCTTAAATTAAGCAACGGTATTTTATACGTTGAAAACATGGCTGATAAATCACGCGAAACTTTTTCTTCAAAATTTGCCTGTCCGGTATCAGGGTTTACCATAGAAGAAATAGAACCTCGATTATTCTCTTTTAATAATCCGCAGGGCGCTTGTCCGCATTGCGGAGGGTTGGGAGCCAGTTTATATATGGATCCAGAATTGGTGGTTCCAAACGAAAATTTGAGCTTGGCTAACGGAGCAATTGCACCGTGGTCAGTCAGCAGTCATTCAATTTTTTACCGCCAAACACTTAATTCTTTATGTGATTACTTGGAAATATCCAATAAAACACCATGGAAAGATTTACCGGCCTATGCGCAAGAAACTATATTATACGGATCCGGTAATCGTTGTGTACCGATGGTGTTTTCCAAGTGGGTAAGTGATAAGCCTTTTGAAGGAGTCATTCCCAATATGGAACGTCGTTTTTTGGAAACTGATTCGGCGGTGGTTAGAGATGAACTTTCTCATTATCAATCGGCTGCACCTTGTGAAAGTTGTCATGGTAAACGCTTGAAACCTGAGGCCTTGGCCGTGAAAATTTGCGGTTTAGATATTATAGATGTTTCCGAAATGTCAGTTAAAAAAGCCCTTAAGTGGTTTGAGGGAGTGGAAGAACAATTAACTCCGCAAAAACGTGAAATAGCTCGCAAAATAATTAAAGAAATTCACGAAAGATTAAGTTTTCTGAATAATGTCGGGTTGGATTATTTAACTCTGTCAAGGCAATCCGGAACTCTGTCCGGAGGTGAGGCGCAACGGATTCGCTTGGCCTCACAGATAGGAACAGGATTAACCGGAGTGATGTATGTTTTAGACGAACCATCAATAGGTTTGCACCAACGAGATAATGATAAACTTTTAGATAGTTTGACACGTTTGCGTGATATAGGTAATACCGTTATTGTGGTGGAACATGATGAAGATGCTATGCGCTCTGCTGATTATTTGATTGATATGGGACCTTTGGCCGGAAGTAAAGGCGGGTTTGTAACAGCCTGCGGAACAGTTGAGGAAGTACTGAACAATCCGAAAAGTTTGACAGCTCAATATTTAACCGGCAAAAAATGTATTCCGCTTCCGGTAAAACGTCGTAAAGGAAACGGCAAGTTCTTGGAACTAAAAGGCGCGAAAACCAACAATTTGAAAAATGTAGATTTGAAAATTCCGCTCGGAACGCTGACGTGTGTCACCGGTATATCCGGTAGCGGTAAATCGTCATTGATTTTGGAAACATTGTTTAAAGCTGTTGATAAAGAACTTAACGGAAGCAGAGTACCACCTGGGCCGTATGACAAACTTATCGGACTGGAAAATATTGATAAAGTGATAGATATTGACCAGTCGCCGATTGGCAGAACTCCACGTTCCAATCCAGCAACTTATACCGGAGTGTTTACCAATATACGCGATTGGTTTGCTGAATTGCCGGAAGCTAAAGCCAGAGGATATACATCGGGGTATTTTTCCTTTAATGTTGCCGGCGGACGCTGTGAAGCCTGTAAAGGTGACGGCGTTATGAAAATAGAAATGAATTTTCTGCCTGATGTTTATGTGCCATGTGATGCTTGTCACGGAACACGGTATAATCGTGAAACATTAGAAGTTAAATTTAAGGATAAGTCAATTGCCGATGTTTTGGATATGACAATTGATGATGCCTATGTTTTCTTTGAAAATATACCGGCTATCAAACGCCGACTGGATTTGTTGCGCCGTGTCGGTTTGGGGTATGTTAAATTGGGACAACCGGCACCTACACTTTCCGGCGGTGAGGCACAGCGTATCAAACTTTCCAAAGAGCTCAGTAAAAAAGCTACCGGAAAAACACTTTATATTTTGGATGAGCCGACTACCGGGTTGCATTTTGAAGATATTAAGCATTTATTGGAAGTGCTTGAAATGTTGGTGGAGCAGGGCAATACGGTAGTGGTTATAGAGCATAATTTAGATGTGATAAAAACAGCCGATTACATCATTGATGTCGGGCCGGAAGGCGGTGATGGCGGCGGCGAGATTATCGCCACCGGCGCACCGGAAGAAGTTGCAAAAAACAAAAAGAGTTTCACCGGCAAATATTTGAAGGGAAAATTGGGATAAAAATTCTATTCAAAACAGAATTTCATCTCTTTGCCGTATAGTTTGAGCAACTTTCGTAAAGCCTCTATATCGGTAGCTTTGCCGAGTTCCATGGTATCAATTAAATCAATCGGGATATGGGGACGTTTAACAACCTGATATATGTATAAATTTCTGTCTTGTCTGGCGTGCCATAATTCACGCCCGATTTCTTTTCTCATTTTTTTACTGAGTTTAAGTGTATTGTCAATCATTTCTATGAACTCCTTAATTTGCTTTTGTTAAAACAAAAACCGACTTAAATCTCTTTAAGTCGGGGAGTTCACAACTGTTATGCAAGCAGTCTTGCTTATTCAATATATTAGGCAAGCTCCCCGTTATGAGGAGTTTTTTCTGCATAAGGAGTTGTGATACTCCGCAGACGACCTCTCGCCTGCAATAGTTATATTAAGGCAATAAGTATAATTTGCAAGCAAAAAAACGGTGTCATCAAAAATTTTGGACTTGCTTTTTGGGTTAATTCTTATATGTTTAAGTTATGACTGATAAAAATGAAAAAATACTCTTGCTGTCGTGTTGTGCACCTTGCTCTTGTGCGGTTATTAAAACTATGGCGGAAAATAAAAAGAATTTTGCGGTGGTGTTCTATAATCCGAATATTCGCCCGCTTGCCGAATATGAAAAACGCCGTGATGAAAATAAACGCCTTTGCGAGCAGTACCGCGTTGAATTTATAGAATTGGAATATGATAACAAGCGGTGGTGTGAACTTACTAAAGGGCTTGAAAATGAGCCGGAACGCGGTAAACGTTGTTCCGTTTGTTTTTATATGCGCCTTAAAAGAGTTATGGAGTATGCAAAAGAGCATGGTTTTACCTCGGTGGCTTCTGTACTCGGAGTTTCACGCTATAAAAATTTGGAGCAGGTTAATGAAGCGGCCTATAAAGCGGCAAAAGATACCGGTTTTACTTATACCGAAATCGAGGGACGCAAAAACGGTATGCAGGATTTGCGTCAACAACTGATAAAAGATTTGAATCTGTACAATCAAATTATTGCGGGTGCAAACCGCGAGAATGACAAGGAGAAACAATATGCAAAAAATAATTCCGAGTAAATTACAAAAAGGCGATAAAATAATGATTGTAGCGCCGTCACGCGGTTTGAAACTCATTGGACAAGATTGCCGACAGATTGCCGAAGAACGTTTTAAACAAATGGGTTTGGAAGTTGTTTTTGCTTCCAATACTACCGATGAAAATTGGAATATACAAGGTTGCGGCAGTATTGAAAAACGTGCTGACGATATTATGCAGGCGTTCACAGATAAGTCGGTAAAGGCAATTTTTACGGTTATCGGCGGCTTTAACAGCAATCAGATTTTAGCATATTTGGATTATGATGCTATTCGCCAAAATCCGAAAATTATCTGCGGTTTTTCCGATATTACGGCGCTCCTTGATGCGATTAACGCCAAAACCGGTTTGGAGGTTTATTACGGCCCGCATTACAGTTCAATCGGAATGAAAAAAGGTTGCGAGTACACGCTTGACTATTTGCAAAAAATTCTGTTTTCCGATGATGAAATTGAAGTAAAGGCTTCCGAACAGTGGAGTGATGATTTGTGGTTTTTGGATCAGGAAAAGCGCGAATTTATCAAAAATGAAGGTTTTTGGAGTATTCATGACGGTAACGCGGAAGGTAAAATTGTCGGCGGCAATTTGGGAACGTATAATTTGCTTTTGGGCACCGAATATCAACCTAAGTTTGAAACTGATACGATTTTGATGATTGAAGATGCCGGAGAAACAACAGATGTTGTGTTTGATCGTAATTTGCAGGCACTTTGTCATCAGCCGGATTTTAAAAACGTCAAAGGTTTGGTCATCGGGCGTTTTCAAAAATCTTCCAAAATATCGCGTGAAATATTGGAGTTTATTATCAATAGCAAGGAAGAATTAAAAAATATTCCGGTGCTTGCCAATGTTGATTATGGACACACAACCCCGATTATTACCATACCGCTCGGCGGTTATGCCAAAATGCAAAACGGCAGACTGCTTATAAGAAAATAAATCATCATTATCACCAAAAAATTATAATTGATGATGCAATTTATCCGATTTTGTTAATAATCTTTTCGGCAATATTTTCATAGGCACTGGTGTATGGGCTATTAGGCGCAACCGCAACAATCGGAGTTCCATTATCCGACGTCTCACGGATAGCTATTTCCAGCGGAATTGCCCCTAAAAATGTTTCTCCCATATTTTGAGCGGTTTGCTGTGCGCCATGTGAGCCGAAGATGTCACTTTGCTGTCCGCAGTGAGGACAAATGAAGTAACTCATATTTTCAACGATTCCCAAAATATGAGTACCGGTTTTTTTAAACATATTCACACCTTTTATGGCATCTATTAAAGCAATATCCTGCGGGGTGGAAACAATTACAATTCCGGAAAAATCTATGCGTTGTGAAAGAGTTATTAAAATATCACCGGTTCCCGGCGGCATATCTATGACCATAATATCTACATTATCCCACGCAGTTTGAGTGATAAGTTGTTCTATAGCTCCGCCGGCCTTGGCTCCACGCCAAATCAGCGGGGTGTTACGATCAATTAACGAGCCGATGGAAACAGATTGAATGCCGTATTCTTTAAATGGAATAAAAGTTTCGCCGTCTTCTGAAATAAGCGGAGTTCCTTCATATCCTAACATTGTCGGAATTGATGGTCCGTAAATATCGGCATCAACCAATGCAACGTTTTTACCCTTGTTTGACAATGCTAATGCTAAATTGACTGCTGTGGTAGACTTGCCAACGCCTCCTTTACCCGAAGCTACGCCAATAATTTTTTTTACACCGTTGATTTGCCACTTTTCTATTGCATTAACTCCGACATTAATTTGTTTTTCTTGAGTAAAAACAATTGATGATTTATATTGAGAAAATGCGGTTTGTAATTTATTTTTCAGCAATATCGTAATTTCAGGATTTTCAGCTATGCCTGTTAATTCAATAATTATACGGTTTCTAATGATTTTAATGCCGGCAATATTTTGCCGTGGATAGTATTCGGTGATAATTTCATAAATTTGTTTTTCCATTATTTAAGCTCCGTATGTGGATATAAATTGATAGTTGATTGTTTTTAACTCAATTATACATTATCTTATATCAATAAAATTATAATGAAAAGGAAATAATATGACAGATAACAATAATCCTTGGGATAACGATAATGATGATTTCAGTTGGGAAAATGGAATTTCAAAGTCTAAAAATTCCGTCTCCAGGCGTTTTAAAATAATTAACAATGGTCCGAAATTGGGTGTCGGTTCGTATGTCAAATATAGTGTATTGGTTATTTTGGGTTTATGGATTTTGAGCGGATTTTATCAAGTTCAACCTAGCGAAGAAGGAGTGGTTTTGCGCTTTGGCAAATACGCTTATACCACAGATGCCGGTTTGCATTATCACTTACCAGCTCCGATTGAAGAGGTAATAAAAGTAAATGTGACCCAAGAGCGAAGTATTAACTTGGGGTCTATTGACAGTCGTGATTATCGTAATAATGCTTTTACCGAAAGTCATATGCTTACCGGAGATGAAAATATCGTGGATATTAATTTAACGGTAGTGTGGAAAATCAAAGATGCCAAAGATTATTTGTTCAGCATTCGCAGTCCGGATGAAACCGTAAGCGTGGCAGCGCAATCGGTGTTGCGTGAAATTGTCGGTCAATCGGAAATGCAACCGATTATTACCGGAGATCGCGGTAAAGTTGAAGATGAAACCAAAGAAGAGTTGCAAAGAGTTCTTGATGAATTTAAGGCAGGTATTGTGATTGTGCGTGTTAAATTGCAAAAAGCAGACCCGCCAAGAGAGGTGGTTGACGCATTTAATGAAGTGCAACGGGCTAAAGCAGATATGGAACGATTTAAAAATGAAGCAGAGGCATATCGTAATGAGGTGTTGCCAAAAGCTAAAGGGCAGGCAGCGCAGATTGCTCAAGATGCCGAAGCCTATAAGGCGGCAACTATTAATAAAGCTGAAGGTGAGGCTAAGCGTTTTGCTTCTGTTTATGCTGCCTATAAAGATGGTAAAGAAGTTACAATAAAGAAGATGTATCTGGATGCGATGGAAGATGTTTTAAAAAAGGCAAATAAAGTTATTATAGATCCGTCGCAAAAAGGCAATCTATTGCCTGTATTATTGCTTAATTCCAAAAATACGGCAAGGGAGTAAGAAAATGAATAAAATAGGTTTAATTCACATATTGGGAATAATATTTGCTGCATTGATAATAGTATTTGTAAGTTCTGCTTACATAGTTTATCAGCCGGAGCAAGCAATCGTTTTGCAATTCGGTGAACCTGTAAGAGTGGTTAGAGAAGCTGGTCTGAAATTTAAAGTTCCGTTTGTTCAGAATGTGGTGTTTTATGATTCTCGCTTGCTTAATTTAGATCCTCCGGCTCAGGAAGTTGTTTTGAATGATAAAAAGCGCTTGGATGTTGATAGTTTTACTCGATATAAAATTATAGATCCGCTTAAGTTTTATAAAACTGTTCGCACCGAAAATCAAGCTCGCGGTAAATTGGCGGAAATTGTAAATTCTTCCTTGCGTAAGGTTTTGGGAAAAGTTACGTTGACCGAATTGCTTTCAGAAAAAAGAACCAAAATAATGAGCGATATCAGTGCAACGGTTAAAAAAGATGCCGAGGCAATCGGAGTCAGTGTTGCCGATGTAAGGATTCGGCGTGCTGATTTGCCTATTGAAGTTATGCAAGCTATAAACGATCGTATGAAAACTGAACGTCAGAGAGATGCAAAAGAATTTAGAGCCAAAGGTCAGCAACAGGCTCAAAATATTCGCGCAACTGCTGATAAAGAAGCAACAATTATAGTTGCTGAGGCCGAAAAAAATGCTCAAATAACTCGCGGTGAAGGAGATAAACAGGCTGTTCAATTATGGAATAAAACCGTTGGACAAGATGTTGCTTTTTATGATTTTTATCGTTCTCTGGATGCGTATCGCAAATCTCTTTCCGATGATGATACTTCTTTAGTGTTATCTCCGGATTCCGAGTTTTTTAAATTTTTTAATAATTCAATGGAGAAACGTTAATAAATATGTTTAAGCATCTTGTCTTTATATGGTTTCTTTGCGGATTTGCTTATAATGTTTCTGCTGAGGAAATGAGTTTGGAAGATACTATTGCAGAAGTAAACGATTCTGTAGTAAGTATCGTAGTTGATAGCATAGATAAGCAAGCATTGGGTGCCGGAATTATTGTTAGTAAAGACGGCTACGTTGTTACAAATGCTCATGTGGCTGAAAATGCTGATAAAATATCGGTGATAACAACCGAAGACGAGCAATATTCGGCAAGATTGGTCGGTCTCGATGCAAAAACAGATATAGCTCTTTTAAAAGTTGATGATTCGCTCTATTTTAAACCGGCAAGTTTTGCGGATTCTGATTTAGTAAGAACAGGAAACAGTGTTTTTGCAATTGGTAATCCGTTTGGACTTGGTAATAGTGTTTCACTAGGCATAATTTCTGCTAAAGAACGTGATATAGAAAAAGGACCATATGATAATTTTATACAAACTGATACTGCAATAAATCAGGGAAATTCTGGAGGCCCGTTGTTTAATACCGATGGAGAAGTGGTGGGAATGAATACTGCTATATTTTCTATGAATGGAAACAATATGGGGGTTGGTTTTTCAACACCATCAAATATTGTGCAATGGGTTGTTCAGGAGCTAAAAAATAAAGGGAAAGTTGAACGTGGTTGGATTGGTATAGGTGTGAAAAAAATTCGCATTGACGGTACTGAACAAAAGAATAGTTTGGTTGTATCAACAATGTCTGAAAATTCTCCTGCAGAAAAAGGAGGAATAAAAGTTGGTGATATATTGCTAAAAGTCGGAGATATGGAATTGAGTAATCCGCGATTGTTTTCATTACAAATTTCGCAAACCGAACCGAATACCGAATTGCCGGTGACAGTACTTAGGGATAATAAGAGTCTTGAGTTAAGTGTTAAAGTTATTTTAAAGCCAGAAGAAAAGTTTATGAAAAAGGAGGCAACTGAAAGCGGAGAACCGGAATCGGCCTATAGGCATAAGTTTGGAACAGAAATTAAGGCTTTGGCTATGACGGTTGATTTTGATGAAACAAATCAAGATGTTATTGTGGAAAGCGTAGAAGAGCAATCGGAAGCTGCAGAAAAAGGGATTCGAGCCGGAGACAGATTTAAAACCCTGAATGGTCATAAAATATTCGGACTTGAAGATTTGTTGGTAAAAATTAAAGAAGCCTCTGCTAAAGGACAAGTAATTTTGCAGTTTATAGGTGATGACGGATTTGATACTGTAACATTAAATTTGAAAGATAGTCGATGAGCCGTGTTGATTTCTATCATTTACAAAAACAGTCATTGGATGAAGTATTACCTAAATTACTGACAAAGGTGTATAATACCGGAAAGCGCGCTGTAATAAGAATAGGTGATGAGCAACGCTTGGAACAAATAAATTCGTATTTATGGACTTTTCAAGACGATAGTTTCTTACCGCATGGCTGTAGAAAAGATGGATTTGCCTCTGAGCATCCTATATGGCTGACTTCGCAAAATGATAATCCCAATCAGGCACAATTTTTGTTTTTAGTTGAAAGTGCAGAATGTGATACAGAAGAATTAGCATTATATGAAAGAATCTTTTATATATTTGACGGAAATTCAGAACAGGCATTGGTTCAGGCAAGAAATTTATGGAAAAAATATAAAAACTGTGGATGTGAGGTTTTTTATTGGCAGCAAAACAATAGTGGAAAATGGGAACAAAAAGCCTAGCATAAAGCACAAATAATACTTGCGTATTTTATAAAAAATCCTATGATTTGTGTATGTTTTTTAAGAGAGGAGCGGTAATGATGAACAATTCAGATATTGAAGTTGCAAAGCAAACGATAGATCGTGAAATAGAAGCACTAAAGGTTATGGAAAGCAATTTAGATGAAACTCTTAGCCAAGCATTAGATTTGTTACAAAATACCAAAGGTAGGGTGATTATAACCGGTATGGGTAAATCTGGGCATATAGGTAATAAAATAGCCGCAACTATGGCTTCTACCGGAACCCCGGCGTTTTTCCTACACCCAAGTGAAGCAAGTCATGGTGATTTGGGTATGGTTACGCAAAATGACGTGCTCGTAGCTATTTCCAACAGCGGTGAATCAAAGGAGTTATCGGATATTTTGGTTTATTGTCGTCGTTTTTCTATTCCTGTTATAGCAATTACTAAAAATCCGGAAAGTTCTTTAGGTAAAAACAGTGATTTGGTTCTTCGTTTGCCAAGTAATAGAGAGGCTTGTCCTTTAGGGTTGGCTCCGATGTCCTCAACAACGGCAACATTGGTTATGGGAGATATTTTGGCTGCTGATTTAATGGTGCGCAAGGGCTTTACGGAAGAGGATTTCAAGCTACGTCATCCCGGTGGTAAACTCGGATCGGTTTTACAACATGTTTCCGAAATTATGCACAAAGGTGATGAAATGCCGATTATTGATGATAAGTCTATTATGCAAAAAGCATTGATGACTATGTCGGAAAAAATGCTAGGCTGTGTCGGAATCGTAAATGATAACGGAGAACTTATCGGAATGATAACCGATGGTGATTTGCGCCGCTGGATGTCTCCGGATTTGATTACCGAACAAGTTACTAAAGTTATGACCAAAAATCCAAAAACAATAGGTCCGGATATGTTGGTTGCCGAGGTTGTTAATGTGATGAATAATACCGGAAAGGGAATTACCAATCTTTTTATTGTAGATGATAATAAAAAACCTATAGGCATAGTTCATATTCATGACTGTTTAAGAGTCGGAGCAAGCTGATTTATGTTTGATTCGAAAAAAATAGATTCATATTTCGATAATAGGCAAAATTTTGAATTGTCAAAATCAGGTTTGCAACGTAATTCTATTTCTTGGAGACGTCTGTTCAAACTTACGCTTCCTTGTGTGGCAGCTGCTCTGCTCGGAATTATGGTGGTTATGCCGAACATTCGCAAAAGTGCCGATTTAAAAGATAACGTTACTATTCCTCGTAAAGGAGAAATGGAAAAACTGCACATTGAACAAACAGTTTTTAATTCAACCGATAATAAGAACAGAGTAAACAAAATTGTGGCGGATAGCGTTGATGAAACCACTCCGGGCTCGAAAATTATGAAAATAATCAATCCTCGCGGACGTATTCCGACAGATAGCGGGGTTGCTGATATTACCGCTAGCGAAGGAATTTTTAATCAAAATGATAATATTTTAAACCTGTCATCGGATGTTCGTGCTGTTGTTGATAATGATACGGTAATAACTTCGGCCGAAGCTAATTATGATTTCGGCAAAGAATACGGCTGGGGTGATAAAGATATAAAGGCTGAAGGGCAGTGGGGTAATTTAACGGCTGAAGCATTTACCTACGATAAGAATGAAGAAATTTTGACCTTAAAAGGTTATAACAAAATTATAAGTCAAAAAAGCGTTTTGAGCGCTAATGAAGAAACCATCATATATCAAAAAGAAAATAAAAGCGTTTCATATGGAAAGGCCAGTTTTTCGCAAAATGGTAAAAAATTATTTGCCGATAAAATTACGGCGTATTTTAGCGAAACCGAAAAAAAAGAACTTGTGCGCGCAGAAGCTTTGGGTAACGTTATTATAAAAACCGAACGAGAAACTATTAGCGGAAAAGAGGGATATTATAATCCTCAAATCGGTGAAATGATACTTTATGGCGATGCTAAAGATGATAAAGATGGTAAAGGATATGTAAGTGTCAGACAAGGAAAAAACGTGTTATATGCTAAAAAGATAACTGCTTATTCCGATATCTCAGGCAATAAAGATTTGCGTAAAGTTATAGCTTTGGGTAATGTAAAAATAGTTACGCCAAAAGAAACGGCCACAGGGAAGGAAGGTCATTATTATCCGCAAACCGGAGAAGTTCAACTTTTCGGTAATTTTCTGACAGAGGCACGTAAAAACGGACACGTTACCATAAAACAAGGGGATAATATCTTAATGGCGGAAAAAATTACCGCTTATATAGATAAAGGCAAAAAAGGAGATTTAATTAAAGCAATCGCTGTCGGTAAGGTTAATGTACGCACTCCTAAAGGCAATGCTAGAGGAGACCGGGGAATATATAATCCTAAAGAAAATATGGTTGAATTATTTGATAATGTGCGTATAGAACAGAATGGTAATTTCATAGATGGGGCACATGCACAAACTGATTTGCTTACGTCGATAAGTAAAATTACCGGAGACGAGAACACCGGCGGGCGCATTCACGGAATATTTTATAAAACAAGGAAAACAGGCAATGGCGATAAAACAAAAAAATGATACAGATGTTTTAGAAGTTTTTAATATCGGCAAAAAGTATAAAAAACGTTCGGTATTAAAAAATGTTTCATTACACGTAAGAAAAGGTGAAGCTGTCGGATTGTTGGGGCCAAACGGGGCCGGTAAGACAACCTGTTTTTATTGTGTGACAGGATTGATTACACCTGACTATGGAGATGTGTATATAAACGGGCAGGATATAACCGCAATGCCTATGTATAAGCGGGCAAAAATGGGTATTGGTTACTTACCTCAAGAATCTTCAATATTCAGAACATTAAGTGTTGAAGACAATATTAAATCCATTCTGGAAATAGTTGAAGAAGATGAAACAAATCGCGAAAATCGTTTGGAAGAATTGTTAAGCGAATTTTCAATTGCTCATTTACGTAAATCTCCCGCACTTTCTCTTTCGGGAGGTGAACGCAGACGATTGGAGATAGCTAGGGCTTTAGCTTGTAAACCAAGTTTTATACTTTTAGATGAGCCGCTTGCCGGTATTGATCCGATTGCTGTAAGTGAAATAAGAACCTTAGTTTCGCAATTAAAAAACAGGGGGCTCGGAGTTTTAATCACTGATCATAACGTTCGCGAAACCTTGGATATTATTGATAGAGCGTATATATTACATTCCGGAACCGTGTTAATGGAAGGAACACCAGAAGAAATTGTAGCCAATGAGGATGTCAAGAAGGTCTATTTGGGTGATAATTTCTCACTATAAAAGAATAAGTTTGTTTACTTTTGCTTAAAAGTTGATATAATATAAAACATTAAATAAACAAAATGGCGATAGTGCCGCAATAACTAACAAATGAGGTAAATTATGAATATTACATTATCAGGAAAACAGGTTGATATCAGTGACAGACTGCGTAAACGTGTTGAAGAAAGTTTAGAGTCTTCGGTTAGCAAATATTTTAGCGCTCCGATTGGTAGTAGCGTTTATTTTTCTTTGGATGGAGAAGATTTCCGCGCTGAAGTTACAGTTCATCCAGCAAAAAATATCGTTTTGAAGGGAACCGGAATCGGGGCAGATCCGTACACAGCTTTTGATAATGCTAATGAACATATTGCTACACGTTTGCGTCGTCAAAAGAATAAATTAAATGACCATAAAGGTAAGACAGGTATCGTTGAGATGGCTCACGAGTCTGTTTTCCCGCTTACTGAAACAGAAGATGAAATGAGTATTGATGAGTCAGCTCCTCTGACTATCGCCGAAACAGATGCAAATATTAAAGTTTGCACGGTCAGCGAAGCAGTTATGTTTATGGATTTGGCAGATGAATGTGCGCTAATGTTTCGCAATAGTGCCAACAATCGCATAAGTATGGTATATCGTCGTAAAGACGGAAATATCGGCTGGGTTGAACCGGCAGAATAGGGTTAATATTATAAGGCTCGTGTTATGGAAATTTCTGACATTTTATCAGAAGATATGATTTTAGCGGACTTAAATGTCGGCAATAAAAGAGAATTGTTGGA
>JAFUXW010000140.1 GCA_017477035.1 Alphaproteobacteria bacterium
TCATTTTCAAGCATTGTGTCTACCGTAGTAGGGCTATATGGAGCGTATGTTATAAACTTACGTCCGTCAGTAGTGCTTCCTGATATTTCTCCGCCACTGATAGAAACATTTGCTACGTGTTTGTCCTTAACTTTATTCATAAAGTCAGAAAAAGCTAATTTATCATAATCAGATGCGAAATTTTTATTTTCAGAATAGCTGAAAATAGCAGTCAAAGCCACAAAAGCAATAATCCAAATAAATGCATTCTTTCCAAATTTCATAAAACAACCTTTACAAAATTATATCATTAACAGTTTTTTAATATATAAGGCGGAAAAATCCAAAACTCAAGTATTTTTGCGAAGTTAATAACTATACCGAGTTACGATTTTTGAACACCCCGTTTTCATATCCCTGAATATTTTTATCATTTTCGGCATTTTGCAGACGCTTTATTGCAAGCGCCACATATTTACGTTCTCTTTCTATCCCTAGATATCGACGTCCTAATTTGTTTGCCACAACTGCCGTTGTTCCCGAACCGACGAAGGGATCAAAGACCATATCGCCTTCATCACTTGAGGCTAAAATAAGCTTTGCTATCAATTTTTCCGGCTTTTGTGTCGGATGCTCGGTGTTTTCTGACATAGACCAAAACGGAATAGTAATATCGGTCCAGATATTTGAAGGTGCAGTATAGCGAATTTTTGTTCCCTCTTTTTCATACCAATCTTTCGGAGCGCCTTTGTTATCGTGATACGGTGCTATAACTTTTTTTTGCATTTTTACGGCGCTTAAATTAAACTTATATTCACTTGAATTAGTATAAAACCAAATATCTTCAAGACAATTTTTCCAATTATTGCGCGCAGCTCTCCCCTTTTCTCGCTCCCACGATATACGATTTTGCAAAACAAAATATTTACAAGCAATTTGCGGAAGCATAATAGAACTTCGCCAATCGGTGCAAATATACAAACTGGCATTAGGTTTCAATATCCTTTTTATTTTGGAAAGCCATTTATCTAACCACTTGCAATAATCATCACTTTGCATTTGTTTAAATGTCCGATTGCCAAAGTTTTTAGTCAGGTTATACGGAGGATCTACGACCATCAAATCAACAAAACTATCCGGCAGATAACGCAACGCATAAAATGTATCTTGCCATACTATTTTGTTATTTAAATCGGTAATTTTTTTCCGAGTAGAAAACTTGATGGCCTGACGCAACAAGGCAACCTCTTCTTTAGAGTCTAAAGAAATTGTTTTGTTTCGCAAGGTGTGTTTTTTTATCACTGTTCCTCACCAAATTTTGCATTCACCAACGCACTAATGGCTTCTATTGCCTCTTGAGCATCATTCCCGTCAGCCTTCACTTTTATGGTAGTCCCCTTTGAAGCAGCCAACATCATCAAACTCAATATAGAGCAACCGTCAACTTCCTGTCCATCTTTTTCAACAGTAACCACCGCATCAAAACCGGAGGCGCATTTCACAAACGCCGCAGCAGCGCGAGCATGTACCCCTTTTTGATTGCATATTGTCAATGAGGTTTCTACAATACTCATTTAGACGTTCCGTTTAAAAGCTGAGATGCAACGTTAATATGCTTTTTACCGGCCTCTTGAGCACAGTCCACACATTTTACAAGAGACATATCACGACGCACGCTGGCCAATTTTATCAGCATCGGCAAATTAACACCGGCAATCACATCAAAGTTACCATGTCCGATAACTGACATTGCCAAGTTTGAAGGAGTTCCTCCGAACATATATGTCAAAAGAAGCACCCCATCTCCTCTGTCTAAAGATTTTGCTTTTGTCAAAATTTCCTGACGGCGTGCCTCCATATCATCTTCAGGGCCAATGCAAACGCAAGCAACTTTTTCCTGTTTGCCGACAACATGTTCCATTGCTGCCAAAAATTCAGAAGCCAAATTACCGTGGGTAACAAAAACCAATCCTATCATTTTATATCACCGCCGGTCCAAGTTTTCACGGCACCAAACGATTTAAGCAATTCTTCTTTACTTTTGGCGCGAAAGATTTCATCGGCTCGAATACGGCGACCATTCAAAACTATGTCTTCAACATTTTCTACTTCGACTGCATAAACTCTTTGCACAACCTCTCCATGCAACTCAACGATCATTACAACTTCTGCCTCTGATAATACGCCCTTTGTTTCAGCATCAACATTGTCTAAAACAATGGAACGACGCTCATCTCTTTTTAAGAGCGCTGTTTTTTTACCATCAAATTGCAGTAACGGTTCTTTCGGTTCGCCATCGCGAGCATCAATAAAAATAGCTAACTCGCCGTATTTATTTTCTATTATTTCAAAAAAATCTTGTTTTTCCATCAAAGTATAGTATTGGTTTTCCATATTTTTTCCCCAATAAATTATTAAACTGACATAATCCTAATATATTTTTTTGCAAATGTAAATCTTAACTTTCAGTGATACGCACAAATTTAACATAATACTATTTTATCGTGACCGTATTTTCAAGCACTTTCTGTTTTTTAAGAACTGGTTAAATTAATAGAACGTTTATTGTCAACACTTTTTTCGAATTTTTAGATTTTTTATCAAATTAGCAGATATGCCTTATAAATTATTATATTTAAGCACTTTCTAATCATAAGTGGAGTTCTTGAAATGTTCTATATTTGTCAGTTGGTCTTAAACGTTGGTTTTAGTATAATTAGACAAAAGTTAACAAAAAAACACAGGAGAATAGTTATGGAATACAAAACAGAATTTGAAACTCGGAAAGATGTCAAAAAAATGTTTGTTGCGAATGGTCAAGCTCTTTATTTTGTTCCTGATGGAACAGGGAAATATGAATTTTGTAGCAAAGATTCTCAATTGCAAAAATGGTGCGAATCTGTGAAAAACAAACGTGTAAAGGCAAATGCTCTGAAGTTTGTTGTTGATGGTGCAAAAAGTTATTTGAAGGGCAAAACTCAGCTCAGAGATACCAGTGCCAGTGTTACGGCAAATTGGAAAGATAATCCTGTAGGAACGTTACAAAATGTTTTGCAAGCTAAAGGCAAAATGCCGGAATATTCCGAACCGCGAGAAACATTTTCCGGTTGGATTGCCGTCACCTTATCTGTTGATGGGTATAAGGATATTTTACAGACCGCTCAAAATCAAAAAGAGGCGCGTAAAGCTTGTGCAATAGAATTTGCTCAAAAATATTTGGGTATTGATGTTGAAAAAGAAGCACAAAAAGTAGTTGATGTGCCAAAACCACAGAAAACTCAAGTTCAAGTTCAACCTCAGCCGCAAGTAGCAAAAATGCCACAGATATTTACCATAAGTCCTGATAAATGCGGAGATTGGAATAGAGATGCTGTGAGTGCTCTGCAAATATTCTGCCAGAAAAATAAATTGGCTGTACCTCAATATTTTAACAGAGGAACTTCTCAAGGTTATGTGACACAAACAACCATGACCTTAAAATGGGGTGATGTTGAAGTTACAAAATCAGCGGCAACCAAGCAAGAGGCAAAAAATGA
>JAFUXW010000141.1 GCA_017477035.1 Alphaproteobacteria bacterium
CTTCTGATGATGATAGTGATGGTTATACGTCGAAAACTAATGATGAAAGTGGTGTATAAATTATAGTATCAAGTTGAAGCGCTCTGTTTATGGCGCGTTTTTTTTGTTATATTTTGTCAACTCAATTATTGACAAAATATAAAATTATGTTATTCTGTAAACTCCGAGAGAGTAATTTATTTAAGAATTAACACTAATAAATACAATTATGAAAAACTTAAAACATTCCAAAATGAGTTGGCCCGTAAAGGCGCCTTTCATGATTGCGTATCGTGATGCCTTGACCGGATCGATTGACTTGCAGCCATACGTCGATTTGCAATGGAAGATAAAAATCTGGGGGATTGCATTCAACGGTATAGTGTTCAAAATCAATCACGAAGCCGGAGCAGACTGGTGGCATGCCGGACTTTATACCGATAAAAGTCAGGGTACTATGCCGACAACGCATGAGCTTGATGTAGCTTATTCCTACAAAGAAGGATTTGATGAAATCATCAACTTCTTAAGGGAACATGGTATGAACGCCGAGCGCTGGCAGTCCGGTTGGTATTGGAGCAAGGAAGAGCAGGGCGATAATGCTGTAGTAATGGATATGACTTGCGGACAGACCGAAATGATACCCAAGCGTATCAAGAACGGTTATACCCGTTTGGTGAGCCATAAAATTGTCCAAAAACCCATCAGCGTGAATTATCCCTTGGCGTATTTGCATAACGGGCAGCTGGAAACTTCGTATGATTTAATCATACCGCGTTTAAACGAGCTTTGGGGAATTCAAATCGGAAAAGGGTATTTCCGTTTGACTGAGGAACCGCAAAAAATGCTCTGGGCAGATGGTATGGCATTAGCTGAAAAACTTTGCACAGACAAAATAAAGTATTCTTTGCCTCGCAAAGAAGCTTTTGAGAATGTTGTAAAGTATCGTGATGCTGTCAATGACGCTTTGATAAAACTTGAAGCTTATGGTATACATACGGATTTATGGCTTGATAAAGGTTTCGGATATCTCACATCTTCGGAAAGCGGAGATTACTTTGCAACGTATTTGCATGAGATTATTCCCAAGACTAGACCTTGCACATGTCGTTTATATGCCAAAAACCGAGGCGGAATGATAGTAATTTAACCTATTAAAGACTCTTAAAAACTTGTTGTTTTTGAGAGTCTTTTTGTTTATATTCGTGGTAGAGGTAAATAAAAAATGCAAATCAGCGCCAAATATCAGGCCGTTTTGGAAATTTTGCAGAATGTCTTGCAAGACCAATATCCGGCCGACAATATAATCAAAGAATATATGCGTAATCGTAAATATATAGGTTCTAAAGACCGAAAATTTATCACTAATACAGTTTGGGATATAATTCGCCATCGCAGTCGCTTGGAATTTGATTGCGGTTGTTGTGAAGCACGTATGTTGCTGCTAACTTACCTTAAAGATGAAGATTTTGACATCATAGCTGATGGTTCAGAATATGGTTTAAAACCATTAAGCCATGAAGAAAAAAATAAATTACAGAAGTTAAATGAAAAAATCTATCCGGAATATATTGAAAACGAATGTCCAAAATGGTTGTATGAAAAAATAAACAACCCTATGCTTGTTAAATCTCTTAATACTACAGCTTCGGCTGACATCAGAGCCAATCTGATTTCAAGAGAAGAAGTGAAAAATAAGTTACAAAAAGAAGGTTTGTTTTTTGCGCCGACACCATACTCTCCATACGGCTTACGCTCAGAAGAAAGAATTAATTTACAAAATTGCATGGCCTACCAAAACGGTGAAATAGAGGTGCAAGATGAAGCATCGCAATTGGGGGCAATATTGTGTGATGTTCGCTCCGATATGAAAATTATAGATTTTTGCTGCGGAGGAGGAGGTAAGAGTTTACTTTTAGGAGCAATTTTAAATAATTCAGGATTAATATTTGCTCACGATAAAAATCCGAA
Source organism: Alphaproteobacteria bacterium (assembly GCA_017477035.1). Lineage (GTDB taxonomy): Bacteria > Pseudomonadota > Alphaproteobacteria > RF32 > CAG-239 > RUG410. Next base: position 1,951 of record JAFUXW010000141.1, read on the forward strand.
ACGCATGAATGGATTAAATGATAGAGCCTCAAGATTGGGAATTAAAAATATTAAGATAATTGATAAACTAAATCCTCAAGATAAATTTGATCGCTTTATTGTTGATGCTCCTTGTTCAGGAAGCGGAACTTGGCGTCGTTCACCTGATGCAAAATATCGTTTAACTCCGAAACAGCTTAAGGCCATTGAACAGGCACAAAAAGAAATATTGGAAACAGCTTCCGAGCATTTGACAGATGAAGGGCGTATTGTTTACATGACTTGTTCAGTATTACCGGAAGAAAATGATAAAAGAATAGATGAATTTTTACAAAAACATTCAAATTTCACTACTGTTAATATAGCTAAGTTGTGGGAACGCAAATTAGAACAGCCGTATCCCTTTAACGAAGAAAGATGGCTTAAATGTTCACCACTTGCTACGCACACAGACGGATTTTTTGTATGTGTATTGAAAAGAAAATAGGGGATATATAATGCACGAACATCGTAATGAACATAAACATACTCACCACCACGAAGAAGTCAATGAAAAGTCGGTAAATTTACTATTGCTCTCATTTGTTATCAATATGCTATTGTCAGTTGCCGAAATTGCCGGAGGAATAATTTCAGGAAGTGTGGCTCTGATAGGTGATGCACTTCATAATACCTCAGACGCTTTGTCAATATTGATAGCGGTTATTGCTTTTAAAATAGGACATAAAAAAGCTTTTGGAAAATATACTTACGGATTTAAGCGCGCAGAGGTTATAGGTGGATTTGTAAACTTGATACTTTTATTTATTTCCGGTTGTTACCTGTTGATTGAAGGTGTTGGAAGACTTATATTCCCTCAGCCAATTGATGGTATACTGATTGTATGGATATCTGTTTTAGCTTTAATAATAGATACAATAACGGCGAAAATATCACACCACGATGCACATCATAACAGTAATATGAAAATGGTTTTTGTTCATAATTTGGCAGATGCTTTCGGTTCAATCGGGGTTATTGTATCCGGATTATGTATTATGTGGTTAGGTATATATTACATAGACGGAATAGTGGCGTTACTGATAGCTTTTTATATGATTTATCAGGCAGTTGTTTTGTTTCCGCCAATTGTTAACATTTTGATGAATGCCGCACCTGATGATGTTGATATTGAAGAAGTTAGAAAGGAAATTTTACAAGTGAAAGATGTTAAAGGTGTTCATCATATTCACTTGTGGAGTATAAGTGAACATAATGTCGCAATAGAATGTCATATTGAAAGTTGTAAAAATGACATCGTTTTTACTGTAACGAAAATATTGAAGGAAAAATTTGGGATAAATCACTGCAATATTCAAGTAGAAGAAGAAGAATGCGGAGAACATTGTAATTTATAAAGTAACAAATGGTAACTTTTTGTGTGTTGCATAAAATTAACAAACTTTATATGATTATGACATAGTAACAATGTTTATCAGAAAAGGATTATTAATATGGTTAAAATTCATCATACAGCAATTATAGAAGAAGGCGCACAAATTGCAGAAAGCGCAGAAATCGGCCCTATGTGTTGGGTAAGCTCTCAAGCCAAAATCGGTGAAAATGTTAAACTTTTGGGACAAGTAACAGTTTACGGGAACACTACGATAGGTGAAGGAACAATCGTTTTTCCGGGGGCTCGATTGGGATGTGGCCCGCAAGATCATGGTAATGAATTTCAACCGGAAGCAAAGTTGATTATCGGTAAAAATAA
>JAFUXW010000142.1 GCA_017477035.1 Alphaproteobacteria bacterium
CAAAGTCCGCCGCTTGGCGGATTTTCTTTTATCAACCATTATGTATTAAAATGTATAGAATTGTAGGCAACAGTATTAAATTCACTCACTCGGCGCTCACTCGGGCAAAAAAGCGGTGGTTTATGCAAAAAATAAATTGCATAACATATTGATTTTATTAAATATTTTTTGATTGTTTGGAAAATTGTTTATTGATTACAAATCAGTAGCTCTACCAACTGAGCTATGTCGGCACAAGCAAGAGCTTTATATATCACCCTTTTTATCTTGTCAATAAAAAAACGCACGTATTCATATTTTAGTTAACAACATATGTTTTTTTTATAATTTGCTTGCATTTGCCGAATAAAAAAACTAAATATCACCCGTAGACTAAATATGAGAGAAAAAAGATGCCGGATACAGAATATTATGATTTGCTTGAAATAAGTAAATCTGCCTCACAAGACGAAATTAAAAAAGCTTTTAGAAAACAAGCTATGAAGTATCATCCGGACCGCAATCCGGGTGACAAAGAGGCTGAGCAAAAATTTAAGCAAATCAATGAAGCTTATGAAGTTTTAAAAGATGAACAAAAACGAGCTGCCTATGACCACTACGGCAAAGCAGGACTAGGCGCATCTGCCGGAGGTAACCCGTTTGGCGGAGAATTTGACTTTTCCGGTGGTTTTGCTGATGTATTTAGCGATATATTTTCTGAATTTATGGGAGGAAATGCCGGAGGACGAGCTTCTTATGCGCAACGCGGAAGCGATTTACGTTACAATTTAAATATTTCTCTTGAAAAGGCCTTTAACGGATGCGAAGAAGAAATAATAATTCCTACTACCGAAACTTGCGAAAAGTGTCATGGACACGGCACTAAAAACGGAGAAAAGCCATCGGAATGCCCTACTTGTCATGGTAGTGGAAAAGTTCGTAGACAGCAAGGTGGATTTTTTGTATTTGAAACTGTCTGTCCTACCTGCGGAGGAAGTGGATTTGCCATAACAGATCCTTGTCCGGACTGTAAAGGAGCCGGTCAACGCAAAATAAACAAAAAACTTAAAATCAAAATAAAACCGGGAATCGAAACAAATATGCGCATTCGCGTTGCCGGTGAAGGTATGGCAGGTATTCACGGCGGTGAAAACGGCGACTTATATGTAGGTATAGTGGTAGAACCTCACAAACTTTACGAGCGCAACGGAGATGATTTATATACGGCAGTTCCGGTATCTGTAAGCAGTGCAATTTTAGGAGGTTCGGTGGAAATTCCTGGAATTGACGGACAAAAAGTAGAGGTTACTATACCGGCCGGAACTCAAAATGACACGCTTATAAAAGTCAAAGGTGAAGGAATGCACCAATACGATTCGGAAAAACGCGGTGATTTATATGTGAGCGTAAAGGTTGTAATCCCCACTAAACTTTCCAAAAAGCAAAAGGAACTTATGGAAGCTTTTCGCGAAGAAAGCAAACATGAAAACAATCAGCCGGAAATCAAAGGATTTTTTGATAAAATAGCCGATATGTTCAAATAATTTTTAAAGTCTTTTACACAAAAAAACCGCTTATTCAGCGGTTTTTTTTGCTTTTTATTGGCGCGCTCCGGGCGATTCGAACGCCCGACCCACAGCTTAGAAGGCTGTTGCTCTATCCTGCTGAGCTAGGAGCGCATCACTTTCAGAACAGAAAATTACACAAATTTTCCTTGTTGTCAATGAATAAATTAATTTTTTTTATTTTATGCTTGCAATTAATAAAATAAATTGATATATTTCACTTTGACAAAAAAGTAATTATGCCTATTTTTGGTAGTTACTATAATTATAAATTCAAAATATTTCAATATGGAAATGAATCATGAATTTTGCGCAAAGTTCCGCAAAGATTTGAAAGAACGAGGTCTGAATTACGTTATCGTTGAGCTGTTAACATCAACCAGTGAGAAGGTACCTCTCAAGAAGCAGTATCTCGCCAGAGAATGCAAGAAACCTGCTTTCGCTGCCAAGATTGAGGATGCTATCACAGCCGTCGGCAATGCCAACCGTTCTCTCAGACCTGCTCTGAACACTCTGCGCACTGAGATCATTGGAGCCAAGTAATGCTCTGAGTTCTTTTCTTATTTAACAAACATCCGATGCCTTCGTGCAAAAAAATCGGGTGTTTTTATTTTTAAACAGAGTTTTATTTACAAAAAAACTCTCTGCCAATATAATCAGCAGAGAGGTAATATAACCCAGTTCCGAAAGACTATCCTTGACGAGCCTTCAACTTCGGATTCTTTTTATTAATTACATAAACGCGACCTTTACGACGAACAATCTTGCAGTTCAAATCGCGAACCTTTTTAGATTTTAACGAACTATAGCACTTCATTTTTTTATTCCTTATATTAAACGTTTGAGCGCAAAATAAGCTATTTATAATCGATTGTCAACCTCTTTTTTTGTTTTTGTTCGGCAAAATAGAAAAAATATTTTTCTTGCAATAATCCTGATATAAATTGTCGGACTTTCCCAAGCTACGCTACTTATTTGAGGACGAATTAAATTGCCCTCCTCTCTGTTTGTTTAAATATTCAAAGTTCATCGTTTTATTATATGAACTTTTTTATAATACAAAAACGGACGGTAAAGAGCTCCGCCCGTTTTTAAACAATTCTAAAGTTTATCTTACCTGTTCAACCACAGCATCGGTGATATCCACACCGCCGGTGACTAAAGAAGACTTATTGAAAACAATTTTCAAACCCTCTTTTTCTGCTACAGAATTAATAATTCCGTTTAATTTTTGATCTGATGCTTGCAAAGCAGATGCATATTCCTTATCATAATCTGCTTTTTTAGCATTTATTTGAGCCAAATACTTTTCAGATAACTTTTTCTTTTCATCTTCTTTCTTTTCTTTATTTATCTTTTCATTAGCCTCATCTGCCATCTTGCGAAGATTTTGAATTTGAGAATTACGTTCATTATTCAACGCAACCAAATCTTTAGAAGACATCACCACACGCTGCACATCAACAACCGCAAAATTTGCTGCCTTACGAGCCATTGCCTTATAGGTGACCAAAGAACTGATAACAGCTGCTACAACCGCAACCAGAACAACTAATCCGTAATTAATATTTCCGTTTTCAAATTTAGACATTTTAAACTCCTTTATGCAAAATCTTCGTTAATATTATTATTTTTTTATTCATTTTCAAGACTTTCATAATATTTTATACACATAATGAAAAATATTGACGTCAGCCAAAAATATATTATTCTATAATAAAAAAGGAGAATGTTATGAAGTCTGGCGATACAGGTTTAAAAAGGATATTAAAAGCCTTTGTTTATTCATATAACGGTTTTTTATCTGCCTTTAAAAGTGAAGCTGCATTTCGGCAAGATTTAGCGGTATTTTTTGTATTTTCAGCGATTGCGATAATTCTGAACATTACGATCTTGCATAAAATCATTATGATTTCCGCGTTACTTCTTATACTTATACTTGAGTTGGTAAATACTGCCATTGAAACTATAATCGACCGCATATCACCTGACTATCACGAACTGTCAAAAAAAGCCAAAGATATAGGAAGTTTATTGGTACTGTTATCTTTTATTAATGCCATATTATGGTGGGGCGGTATTTTATTCACCGATTATCTGCTCTGATAAAATGTATAAACCTGAAGAATTAGCAATATATATTCATTGGCCGTTTTGCAAAAGCAAATGTCCTTATTGCGATTTTTATAAAGAAGTTAACCGTAACATAAATCAAAATGATATTATAGAAGAATACCTTTCAGCCTTGCACCGATATTATGATTTATTACCTAACAGACACGTAAAATCCATATTTTTCGGAGGAGGAACCCCCTCATTGATTGAGGCAAAAAATATCGAAAAAATCATCGATTTTATCACAAAATACTGGAAAATATCCCAAAATATCGAGATTAGTTTAGAGGCTAATCCTAATACTCGCTACGATACGATGTTCAAAGATTTTAAAAATGCCGGCATAAATCGCCTTTCACTCGGAGTACAAGCGTTAAATGATGATGATTTACATTTTTTAGGACGCTCCCATAACGTAAAAACGGCTCGTTTATGCTTACAAGAAATTGTGCAAGTATTCAATAATCATTCTGCCGATTTGATTTATGCACTGCCGCAGCAAAGTCTTAAAAGTTGGTCGCAACAACTTGAAGAAATATGCTCATTCAGCCTGAAGCATCTTTCTTTATATCAATTGACCATTGAAGAAAACACAGTTTTTGCCCGCAGAGGAATTAAACCTCTGGATGAAGAAAAATCCGTTGAAATTTATAATTATACACGTAATTATTTATCTAAAAAAAATTACAAACATTATGAAGTTTCAAATTTTGCAGTATCCGGATATGAATCAAAGCATAACTTGACATATTGGCAAGGAGGAGAATATATCGGCATAGGTAAATCAGCACACGGCAGAATATGTATAAACAATCAACACTTTGCTGTTACATATCCTTTTAATAATGAAAAACTTACTTCTCAGCAACGGGCTGAAGAGTTGATTATTATGGGATTAAGATTAACCGAGGGAATTAATAAAGCCGATTTCCAAAATATTTGCGGTATTAATTTCTATAATTTTATTAATCTTGAAAAATTAAATCAACTTAAAGAATTGGGAATGCTTATAGAATCTCCAACTCACGTTTTTGTAAGTTATAAAGGATTTTTATTAATTGATGCAATAATTGCGGAACTATGTTCTTAATATGCTTGAAAGACAAACGGTTTTTATAATATCTGTTCCGTTAAAGACTCTTTCATCACCATCAACAAAGAAAAACATCATGCATATAATTCAATAAAATATTATTTGAAAAATTTATTGCTCTTCGGAAAACCAAATGGAACCAACTTGCCGACTTGAGCTCGATGACCAAACCACGTTATCAATTCTTTTTCGGTACTTACTCCGCCGGAACGATTATAGCTGAACCCATCTTCTCCTTTGAATATCTGAATATCAGTAATATGCCCGTCTCTATATTTTTGCAACAAAACACCATGTCCGCGAGCCATTGTCGGAATCTCCTCTGTTTTGAACACTAATAATTTACGATTATCTCCAACTATCGCCGCATAGTCACCTGTTATTTTAACGCAAAACTTAACATTTTCATCATCAGCAACATTCATAATTTTACGCCCGTTTCTGGTTTGAGCCAATATATGATTTTCATCAACAATAAATCCATACGCCTTGTCAGATGCCAGCAAGTAACTTGTTTTTTGCTCATAGACAAACATAGAGACCACTTCATCATTATTAGCTAAATCTATCATTAATCTTAATGGTTGACCGAAACCGCGTCCGCTTGGAATATCATTCGCCGAAATATTAAAGAATTTTCCTTTGTTATCTAAAATCACGATTTTATCGGTAGTCTGTGCGTGAATAGCAAACGCCAATGTATCATCATCCTTAAATTTGAAATTTTCGTTTAAGTCACTATATCCCTTCAAACAGCGTATCCAACCTTTTTGAGACAAAATAATCGTTATCGGTTCTTTTTCTATCCACGCTTCCACCGGAACTTCTATATCGGCAGGAGGCTCTGCAAAATCAGTACGTCTACGCCCCAATGACGTTTTTTTACCGTATTTATC
>JAFUXW010000143.1 GCA_017477035.1 Alphaproteobacteria bacterium
CTATGCCGATGATTTCATCAAAGAATTGCCGAAAGGATATCAAACAAAAGTCGGTGAAAAAGGAGTGAAACTTTCTGGCGGACAGAGACAACGCGTTGCAATAGCTCGCGCTATCTTAAAAAATTCGCCGATATTACTGTTAGATGAAGCGACTTCGGCATTGGATAGTGAGTCGGATAATTACATTCAAAAAGCCATGAAAAAGTTAATGAAAGACAAGACGGTTATTGCGATTGCACACCGCTTGTCAACGCTTAAAGAGATGGATAGAATTATTGTTTTGGATAAGGGAAAAATCATCGAACAAGGCAAAATCGAAGATTTATTGAAATCCGGCGGACAATTCCAACGTCTATGGGAAATTCAGAATAAGAGTTAAAGGAAAAATTATGCGCCTATACCACTATGCACCGAAAGAAAATACCGTTTTAGAGCAAGGATTGCTCTCAATTTGCAAAGCACCACGTGATTTACGTGCTTATGCCCATCGTGCCGGTACGGAAAACCGTGACGAGATTATGGTATGGCTTGATAAAACTTTTGCCGGTCGCAGTCGCGCTATATCGTGCCTAACTGAGCCGATAAAATGGCAAGGCAACGACGCGGTGTTGAAAGCGATTGTTGACCGTTCGACGTTATTCTCATTTGAATTGGAAGATTTGTTACAAGCCGGACTTGTTGAGGCAATCTGGTGCAAAAACGGCTCGGAGGCCGGCGGCTATAATGAGAAATTCTTTAAGGTTAAGCCGGAAGATATTGACTTGTCACCTTTAACTTGGGAAAAAGTCGATGCCGCAAAGGATTTACTTTACGCGGTGGTGAGACACTATTTAATTGTCTTAAAAGACGGATATATTCCGCCGGAATACTTAAAAGAAGAACGTTTTTAATTGATTTTTGACAAAAAATAGTGTAAAAAGGAAGTATAGAGAATTAAAAAGGAGAACAATAATGGCTGATAATAGTGATAAGTTAAAGCAATTGCGCGAAAGAACTATGCCTGAATTTAAGTCGCGCGATGAGTTTTATGCATACGCGGCAAAAAATATGATTACACTTAATGTGGATGAAGTATATAAAGACTGTTCTGACAGTTTATTACCGATTTTTAAAGCGGCTAAAGAAATGTGCGAAGATATACATGATAATAAAGATTATTTCAAAAGGGGCAGACCGCTTAAAGAACTATATCATATGGCGATTGTTTCAAAAGCTATACAAGATATAAATGAAAACTGCGTTACGGAAGATGATAAAAAACATAGCATTAAACGAGCAAGATTTGATGATGATCGCAATTATTTTTTCAGAAACGGTGAACGTATTAATGCCGGTTGGTTATTAGATCGCGAAAAGATTGAAAATTTTATGGAAGTTATGGATAGCCCTGGTATGAGTTATGACGACGAATACACAAAAGCATACATAGCTGCCCTAAAAGATGATGTCAGTCCGGTTTATGGCACTATCAAAAGACCTAAGTGTTCGGTAACCGGAAATATTTTGAATTGGGAAGATATGAAAGATTCGTCTGTTTTGCGCGTTGTTGCCGCATTTGATCAACGAAGCATTTCTCTTAACGAAGATACTATTGCCAAAATCAATGCATTTTGCGATAAGAAACAAGCACAGTTTGTCAAGCAAGTGCAACAACAAACCCAAAGCGAAGTTAAATCTTAATTTATAGGAGAAAACGGCATGGAAAGAGAAGATTGGATAAAAAATCGCACTGACAATCCTGAAAAAATCGGGAAATTGTGGTGGAATAAAATGTATAATCAGTGCTGTTTGCCGATCGGTAAAACAAAAGATCCTGTGCCTCAGGATATAGAAAGAAAGATGTTTGCCGAGTATCTGGAACATAATAAGCAAGCTCCGGACGACATTGCTAAGTGGTTGGATAATTTTGGAACCCGCGGTGTAATTAACGGACTGTTTCGTGACGTTGATGGTAAAACAGTAAATGAATCACCAGAGAATATTAAGATAACCCTGGACATGGCATATAAATTAAGTACAAAAAATCAGCAACAAAATATGCAAATGACAAATGTAATAAACTCAGCTAAACAGAGTGTCAAATAAAGTTAAAAACAGAAAAGGACGAGGCAATGGCTGTAAATGTAGCGGATATAGAAACGATTAAAGACATATCGGAGTTGAATTTTGGAGAACACGCCGGTTTGTTACAGTCATTACAAAAACAAGCTGAAGAAACACCAGAAACAGCGAGTTCGTTATTGCCTAAATTTTATCGTTTGCTTGAAGGAAAAGGTACAAGTTCGGATATGTTACCGGTTGCCGCCAAAACTTTTGCTTCCATTTCAAAAAGTCTTTCGCAGTCACAAATAGCCGAAGCACTTAACGCTTTTCATAATCAAAATAGAGATAATTTCATAGAGCGTGGAGCAAGTTCATTTTGTATGTCTAATCCCGTATGCGCTGTTCCTGTTTTCAATTATATAGCATCGCAAGTGGAAAAAACGCCATACAGTGATGATAAGAAGAACTTTTTTATGCCGGCGGCTCGTAATATGACAACTGCTCTTTTATGTGCCGCAGATGAAGAACTTCCGGCGATGATGAAGAAAATTAATTCATTTGAGCCAGAAATTCAGAATTTATTTGTTTCGTCTTACGGAAAATTATATGCCAAAAAATCATGTTTAAGAGATGATATTTGGGGAAAGTTATTAAAAGAAGCCCAAAATACATCTAAATTTAACCGCTTATATGAAAATTTAGGAGCCATTATTGCGGCAGATAGTGAAAAAATACCGGAATGTTTGCATATTATAAGTTCAAAAATAGCAGATACAAACCACGATACTATAGATCTAAAAAAGGCCTATGAAGTTTTAGGTAAAATACGTAGCATTTATCCGCATAAAGAAAAGGTTGATGCAATATTCATGAGAGGTTTGCAAAATCCCAAAAACAGCATGAGTTCCAAAAAAGCCGCTTATCGCCAAATGGGCAGAATTGATGAGTTAACATCGCGCTCCTCTATCGGGAAACGTGTCGAAAAAACGGACGATAATCAATACGGATTTAAGAGCGTTGACCATATAACGGATGATGAACCTGCCGTTTTGTTCTTGGGCGGTAATGCTACAAATTCCGACAGAAGTGCCAACGGATATCTCTCATCATTAGAAAAACTTTTGCAATATCATAAGATAGAGGAAAATGTTGCACTTTATGCCGCAATTTATGATTTTGGTGAGTTTGATGATAAAGCCATCGCATTCAATGACAATTTAGCTCGAACAAAATTAATGCAAGACCATCACCGCTCGGTAAAATTAAATAAACAACTTAATGAAGATACACTTCATCCGCGTTATGTCGATGATTTATTTGATAAAGCACTATTAAACCGTATAAGCGATAAAAATGGGAAAAGATTGTCGACTGACGAAGCTTGCGCGAAAATACGCAAATTAACAATTGTGGCACATTGTCATGGTGCGTATACATTTCTTAAATTAGAGGAGAAAATGCAAAAGAAAATGCAGGAGCTGGGTTATTCCGCTGAGGAACGTGCTAAAATTCAGCACGAAATGTTATGCGTGGCTCATGCACCTTATGCTCCGCTCGGTGTTTCCAAATCAACAATGATTTCTTTTGCTTCAGCACAAGATTTTGAAATAAATCACCATAACAATTTTGAAACCGAAATCCGAGCAATGTCAAAAAATAATGAAGTAATGTTGAGTTACTTCCCAGGCAAGCAAGGTGAGCTTTTCTTAACACCTTCGATGGGTGAAGATGTAGAAGAACATAATTTTTTAGGCTATTTACCGAAAAATCAGGGATTGAGTAAAGAAGGACTGGCTATTATGGCTTTATCCGGCAATACAGTGGTTAATGGCGTAAAAAATTCGCTTACCAGTGAACCTTTGCCGCCGGTTAAAGACCTTGTTTGCGGAACTGATGAAAAATATCAAAAGTTATTTGATAAATTGAAAGATAATGGTGAAAAAATGTGGCAGAAAATGTCGTTAAATACAGCAATACGCTTAAAAGCTGTTAGTGAGTATAACAAATTGCATAATGGGCAAGGCGATGGTTGATATTATAAGCGAGAAATCACAAATTATTGACGGCAATTTTTGTGTCATAACTCAGGAATTGTCTGATGGTAGTCGGCGTGAAATTGATAAGCACGGCGACAAAGTCACCAAAACCAAAACTATTCAAAAAAACGGTTCATATACTGTTTTAGATGGAAATAACGTTAAAATCGAAGAATTAACATCGGATGGTTATTTGCGCAAATATAATCCGAAAAACGAAAAATTAACAGAAGAAACATCGCCGCAAAAAGTGGTTACTAAATTTCATGAGAATGGAAATATTTCATCAATAGATGATCCTGAAAACGGTATATTTACTTCCTACTATGAAAACAAAAATGAGGCTACATACAAAGACAGAAAGAAAAACTATGAAAGATATAAAGATGTTAAGGGCAATATTAACTATGAGTTTCAAAACGGAAAATTAACCTTAAATCCGGATTGGTTTTCTTATTATCGCCTCGGGGTTAAATCACAAAACAATAATGAACATTGGGAAGAAAAATGCACGCTTAATCCTAAGAAAAAGACCTTACTTTGTTTGGGCGGCGACCAAACAAAGGATGCCAAAGCCGCTAATGGTAATACGAATGCTTTTTCTACTATTTTAGGTTTATCGCAAGAAGAAAAAGATAATATGCAATTGGTTGCTTGTTATCGACCAAATAATAATACATTATCATATCTAAATATTACCAATATTGACGAAGTAATTGAAAATGATAACAAAAGGGAAGTTTTACAAAAGTTTATGCCGTTTATGGCATGTAAAGGAAATAGTAAATTTGAAAAACTTCCGGATGAAGAACTAAAAGAAAACTTCAGTAACATTATGATTCAAGCACATTGCTACGGAGCAAACGATTTATCAGATATAAACAAAATTCTTAAAAATGCTATGACAGAGCTCGGCTATTCTGACAAAGCACAAAGAGATGCTTTAAGGCAAGTTATTTGTATTACCAACAACAGTCAACGTGAAATGACCGATAACTTGGATTTTAGTTGTATTCATCGCTATTCGGTTAAAGACGGACAGTTTGAGCCGGAGTATAATACCGATGAATCGGCAGAATATCCGGTATTTGTACAAGATTATCAGGCTTTTGCGGATAAAAAAGGTAACAAAGCCGCATTTATTACAACAAAACCAAACGAAATGATAATGGTTTTTGATAAAATATTAGATGATAAAAGTAAAAAAGATGAACATGATTCGGCATTTTGGACAACAAGGGAAGAAAATTTAACATCTGTTGGCAAATATCAAGCACGCTTAATGGCGAAAATCGGACAAGCTTGGTATGATAATAAATCCGAAATGTCGGATATTGTTACTTTTTTACAAAAAATCACCGATAAAAGCACATTACATCCTTTTGTAACGAAAG
>JAFUXW010000144.1 GCA_017477035.1 Alphaproteobacteria bacterium
CAGAAACAATTTCGTCAACGTGTTCCAAATGTGCTCGTGCCGCTATTTCCGGCACAACCCCACCGTATAGTTTATGTTCTTCCTGTGATTGCAGAGCTTCACCCAAAATCTCTTTTGTGTCGCTGACAACTGCGGCTCCGGTATCATCACAACTACTCTCTATTCCTAAAACAATCATCAATTTTACCAAAACATTTTTTATTCGTTGTTTTTAATCATTTTTTGATATAAATATATGAATTATGTTAGCATTAATTGTCAAGAAAAAGGATGAAAAAATGGCTAAAAAAGATAAAATAAATGAAATCAATGAACAGCTTGAGAATAACTTTTCTGAAAAAAATACAGAAAAGGAAGTTATTAAAACCGATAAAAAAGGTCATTTCGGACGCAATTTTATAATATTTGTTTTTTTATTGTTGGTGGGAACAGCGGCTGTTTCAATCATACGATTAAAACAAGCAGAAGAAATGAATAATAAATCTTTAACGGACTTGCAAAAAGTATATGAACAAAAGATAAATGCAATTAATTTGAGATTAAGCGATTTACAAACGGAAGTTAATATTATTAAAAACAAACCGTCTACAGTGGTAAGCGGTGGAGTAGATGAAGTATTTGTCGAGCAGAAACTTGCACAGTTAAAGCAAGAAATGGAAAACTACGTTTTACGCGAAAATGACGGAAATTATCAATCGACACCGGTTGCCGTTGCAAATACGACGGAAAAACAGACTAAAGAAATATTGTTAGCAAGCGGAGCAATGATCGTGCGAGATTTAGCAGAGCAGGGAAATAATTTTGAATATGAAGCTGAGGTTTTGCAAATTTTGGCACAGGGTAATCCGCAGGCAATGAAATATGTTGATACTATGCAAAAATATGCCGTTTCAGGTGTGAAAGGAAAAAATCAACTAATAAAATCATTTGATAAAATCTTTGCAGATTTAAATATGGCGAAAGTTAAGGATAATCAGGAAAAAACAATCGAAAATACTCAAAATTGGCAAGAAAAAGCCTTGGTATGGATAAAGAAATTATTTGTTTCCAAGAAAGGGAGAAAACGTCCGGTGTTTAATCAAAGTAATGATGAAGTATATACTTTGGTTCACGAGGGAAATCTGGGACAGGCATTAAGTGCAATAACAACCAGTGAAAAGTATTCTTTGATGGCCTCGGTGCCTTTAACGCAATGGCAAATGCAAGTAGAAAAATATTTGGATTTTGAACACGCAGTGACAGGACTTATTATGAATTCGCTTGCTAATTTACACTTAAAAGAAATGGAACATTAAGACTGATGACTGATACAGAACTTAAAGAAAAATGGAAACGTTTTTACGAAACGGTTCCGGCGCAACTTGAAAAAGTAAAAAAAGTTGGTAAAGTTGCCACTGCATTCAATACTAATATTGACGCGGTGGTAAAAATAAGCGGGGAAAAAATAGCGCAACTTGCACAAATGTGCGGGATTACATCGGAAAACATACAAGGTCCGACGTATATAACGAATGGTAAAGATGTTGTGCGCGGAATTATAAAATGCTTTTCTCAAGGTATTGCCGAAGAATGGTTATGCGAAGGAGTTGAAGCTTTTGAGTGGTTGCAGAATAATATAGGTTATGATAGATTGCAAATGGGAGGGCAAGGAGGAATTGTAGCTAATGCAATAGCTGTTTTGAAAGCACAGAATGTATATGTTCATACGGCTTCTCATCCAAAGTTACAAGCGAAGCAATTTTTGAATTTGGATAATTTGCAAGCATCGGATTATAATGGCAAAATGTGTAAAGCCTGCGAGGTGAATCGTGAAAATGACATTCCTCTTATTCATTGGATTCTGGAATTTGATGCCGGAGACAAGTTTGAACTAAACGGCAAAATATATGTTTGTCCGAAAGCGAATCGCTTCATTGCCACGTATGATCCTGCCAATATGAAGCTTAAAGAAGATAAGGGATTTCTGCAAAATTTAGATAAACTAGGTTTTGATTATATGATATTGTCGGGATACCATAATCTTACGACGGCAAATGGAGGGATTGAGCGTATAAAGGAAACCGTTCCGCTTATCAAAAAATGGAAAAAGAATAACCCTAATGCGATAATACATCTGGAGTTAGCTTCTACGCAGGATATTGAAATTAGAAAGGCTATTATTGAGCGGATAGCCCCTCTTGCAGATTCCGTGGGATTAAATGAACGGGAAGCTCTTGATGTTTTGGAAGTTATTGATAAATCAGAATTTGAAAATGTAAAAAATGTAAAATTAGATGCTAAACTTTTATTTAATATGTTGTGCAAAATCAAAGATAAGTGCCGTTCCCCACGAGTGCAATTGCACTTTTTCGGTATGTATCTGACACTGCAAAACAAAGGCTTTAGAATTAATAAGGAGCAGAATAAAGGCGGTATGATGTTGGCGGCAACTATTGCAGCAACCAAGGCAGGAATCGGACAAATAAACGAATATGAAAAGCTTTTGTGGGCACAGGGAAGAGAAGTTTCCGATGTAGGTATAAAAGAACTGAAAAATTTAGCTTTACATCTGGATATTCCGGAATTGTCTGAAAGCGGAATTTGTGATTGGAATAATCTTGAAGTAATTGCCGTCCCGACAATCTTGATTGAAAGACCGCTGACATTGGTCGGAATGGGAGACACTATTTCTTCAATTTCATTGATAGGAGCACTGTAAAATGGCAGTATTTATTGTTATAGCGATAGTTTTTGTATTAATACTACTGATAAATAATAGAAGATAAAAAAATAAAACCTCGAATTATCGAGGTTTTATTTTGATTAGCGATGATGATGCCCACCATGATGTCTTCCGTGATGGCCTCCGTGGTGGTGATGTCCGAACAATGCGCTACCTATGACAACACCGGTTACGCCGGCAAGCATAGCAGTTGCGGCCGAATCATAGTAATATGTCCTCGGGCGAGCCGTTTCTCTAACAACAACATATTGTTGAGCCGGTTGTTGAACAATTACCTGTTGCGGATAATAATATCCTGATGAAGCTTGAGGATAATAGTATCCGGTAGTCTGTGTTACAACTTGACTTCCCATCGGCTGAGTATATATTTGTTGGCGCACCACGTTGTTTCCATCTACCACTACAACCGTATCGGCATAAGCGGTAAGTGGGGAAAAAATAAGCGAAAAAGCGATTAAATAAACTAAATTTTTCATTTTACAATCTCCTTATATTTGTTCATAAGGATATAATTAACCGTTTTTTTTTAAATTGCAATAAAATAAATATACATTCAGGTATGTATATTATATTTTTATTCAATAATAACTGCTTCATAAGCATATATAATCTCGGTTTCATCGGGATCATCTGTAGGTTGAATTTCACAAACTAAAAGGTTTTCATCTTCTGCTAAATTTGTAAAAACATCGCTATCAACATATTGCAAAGTCAAAGCATCGTTAGGATTTCGGTACAACTCAACTGTGTGATTTTCGGCATCTAATCTAACAGCCGGATCTTCGGGAGCGCTGTCACGAGAATATAAAATCAGCATAACCTCGTTTTCATCGCTGATGAGAAAGTCGTAAGTATTGTTGTTTGCCATAAACGTCTCCTTAAAGTATTTCAATTAAAAGAATTTTAGGATATTTAGGTTAATATTTAGATAACGAGGTAAATATGTTAACCAGACTAATAGATTTTATATTTAAATTAATAAAATGGCCGGTAGCACTGTTTTTGCTGATTTCGATACCGGCACTGTTGCAGTCATATAATTACTTTGAATTAAATTCGGTGAAAGTTTGGTCTTTTGCCGGTGGTGCTATTTTATATTTGGCAATAATGCTGTTTGCCGGTGAAAATATCAGTCGGACAATGCAAATCATATCACACGAATTAACGCATCTTATTTTCGCATATCTTACTTTTCATGATGCCGGAAAAGTGCGTATAAATCCTGATGACAGCGGCGGAGAAATGAGTGTGAGAGGGGGCGGAAATTGGCTGATAACTCTTGCACCGTATTTTTTTCCGTTGTTTTCTTTTTTATATATGCTGTTGATGCCTGGATTAGTGATTGCATCTGACGGACATTTTCTTGTTTATGGTATATTTGGTTACTTCTTCGGATACTATTGGGGAACAGTGTTATCACAAGTTCATCCCGAACAAACGGATATTATTAAAGAGGGATATGTTTTTTCTTCAATATTCATAGTCGGAGCCAATCTTTATACAACCGGAATTATACTGGCGTTTAACAGTAAATTGTGGGATGGTGTCAAAGAATATCTGCGATTGGTGTGGAAGCTGGATATTCATTATTGGTTAAAAGCTGCAAAGTTAATATTGCAATATTTCGATTAAAGATTTGTCTGCATTTAACATTACTTCTCCGCCTTGAGGTAAAACCCGACGTGAAGTATTGTGACCGAAATCAAAATTTTCAATCGCGGGTATATTTGTATGTTGTAAAAAATCATTGAAACAATCGCTCAAATACCCATCTTCTTCATCATAGTCACCGTCGGTGAATTGACCGAAAATAATACCGCGTAATTTTTCAAAATGAGGCTGTTGCTTGAGTTGTTGTAACATTAAATCAATTTTATAAATTTTTTAGTGAACATCTTCAATAAGTAGAATTTTACCGTCTAAATCAGGAAAATAAGGAGTGCCGGCCATTTTGGTCAAAATACTTAAATTACTGCATATTAATTTTCCCATAGCATTGCCTGAACGTAAGGTTGTTCCAGATTTTATTGAAAATATTTCTCCGCTCAATAATTTTTCCAAATCTGATTTAATTTGCGAATCCAAGTGACCATCTTTAAAGTCATAAGTCATCACAAAACCATTGTATGAAATAATGTTGGATTTTTGATATAGGGCAATTTGCAGGGCAGCATTATCGCAAAAGCCTATAATCGGTTTCGGATTAAGACGAGCTGTTTCGTAGTCTATATACGGTAAAATGCGAGTTCCTCCGGCTGCGGCACGTACACAAAATACAGCTTTTATTTGTTTGTCGGCAAAAGCTTGATTAACATCTGCAGCACGCTCTTCATCAGTACCGGCCATATAACGATATGTATTGAAAACATTCTTACCGAGAATAATTTCCAATCCCAATGATTGAAGATAATTGAGTGCGCACTCAATTTTACTTATTTCTCCGATTTGTCCGCACGGAGCTAAAACAGCGACCTTATCCCCTTTTTGTAATTTATACATTATAGTTTCTCCAATATTTGCCGACATAAATCAGTTAAAGAATTGTCTCTGGCTCCCATAATTATTATACGGTCAGAAGGCTTAACCAACGAAAGTATTTTTTCTTTTGCTTCATCTTTATCGGCAACAAAATATGCTTTTGATTTGCTTATGGTTTTAAAATAATTAATCAAATCAGCGGAAGAAATATCTTTGGTAACAGTTCCGCCGACAAAGAAAATTTCCGGCATAATCAAAATGTCATCATCAGCCATATTAGCGGAAAACTCTTTCATAATATCTTTTCCCAGAGAACGCATCGGACCGAAACCATGCGGTTGGAACATTATAATCAATCTTCCTGCATAATGTCTTAGCGCAGATACCGAAGCTTTAACTTTGTCAGGATTATGAGCAAAGTCATCAATAACAGTTATATTATTTTTGTTTCCGATAATTTCCAGACGGCGTTTTGTGCCATGGAATTGTTGCAATATTTCAGCAGCCTGAAAAATATCTATTCCCATTTGTGAACATACGGCAATTGCGGCTAAAGCATTAGCAACGTTAAAAGCACCTATCAGATTTAAGGTGAAAGTTTTACCTTTCAGATTATAACGGATTCCGTTTGGCAAAGCTGTTATGTTATCGGCGTAGAAATCTGCCTGCGGATTTTTTAGAGAAAAATTCAAAAGATTGCCTTGGTGTGTGATTTTTCGACACAATGAATAATCATCGTTTATCACTACACAATGAGAAGTTCGATTAGCAAAACATTGAAATAATTCAACCAGTTCATCAAGAGTTTTGTGATCTGCCGAAATATTATTGATAACAGAAATATAAGGATTATATAAATCAATACTTCCGTTGCTTTCATCTGCTTCAACTACACAAATATCACCTTTATTGTATATGATATTAGCAATAGCTGATTTTTCTTCATAATCTTTTAACAGACCGCCATTTATCATACAAGGTTTTTTATTTGCTTTATCCAAAATAAATCCTATCATAGCGGTGGTTGTGGTTTTTCCGCTTGTTCCTCCAACAGCAATACCATATTTATAGGAATGAAAAGTTTCCGCTAATAATTGAGGGCGCGTTTTTATGGTTATGTTTTGCTGTTTTGCAGCCTTAATATCAGGAATATTGTCTTCTACAGCAGTAGAGGCGCAGACAAAATCTAAATCGGGAGTGATTCCGGAACCATCTTGCGGAAAAATTTTTACTCCCATTTTTTCCAAAGCAGCTTTATTTTGCAAATCGCGTCCCAAATCAAAATTACGATCTGATCCTTGAACCTCATGTCCGGATAATCTGAGTATTTGAGCAAGTGAACTCATACCACTGCCGGATATTCCGCAAAAACTTATTTTTACCATATTTTTATTCCTTTTATTAAATATCGCTGATTAAATTATTAAGTTTAGTTTGTTGTTCTTCTCTCATCATCTTTAAATTTTTGTAATCTATGGAAATATAGCTTTTATTATCGCCATCAACCGAGACTCCGAGAGTAATACCGAGTTCTTTATTTTCAAAGGTGGCATATAAAGTAGCCATTCCTTCTTCAAGTTCTTTTAGAAAATTATCATTACCGATTTCTCCGTTATGAGTGACTGTTTTTACTTTTTGTTCTTCATCTTCCATAATTTCTTCGGTATATGTGTATGGAGTGAAATATTGCTGAGCATTACCGTATTTTTTAGCAAGAGCTTTATAATATTTATTATATAAATCAATGACATTCGTTGCCTGTGGAGTATCTTTTTGAGGAGTTGATTGAGCATATATGCACCATAGTTTGTTTTGCTCTCCGAAAATAGCTGTAACTACACTGAACGTATCAGATTTCTGTTTAGGATTTGTAACCAAGTAGACATTGGTATAATTTTTGCGTTCGGCCGGTTGAAAAATAAATCCGAGTTGCTCTGCTCGTTGTTTATCAATACCCCAAAACAATCCGAAAGGTGCAGAGTGGTATTTTTCACCAATTTGCTGCGCAAGTATTTCGTTTTTTTCTTCCAGTGTTATCTCTTTGTCGGAGGTTATTTGTTCAACTTTACGCTCATCTTTAGATTGCTGAATTTCTTGCAATAATTGCTTGCGTTTATCGTCTCCTTCTTTTATCAAACGCTTTTGACTATCACGTAAACTCACGACATTCGGTTTTTGCTCCAAGAGAACGCGCGCATCATACTGGGCTTTCTGCGCTGTTTCCATATCATCAAAATATTCGCTTATATAGTCATCATGTTTGTTGATTTCTGTTGATTTTATATCTTCTGAATTTGGCTTTATTATTTCTTCATCATTTCCTTCAATAGATTTTGTTAAATCATCTATATCAAACATATCAATTTGTGCTTTGGCTGGAGCAGAGCTAAAAGTAAAAAGTATTATTACAGTTGCACATATAATTTTTTTCATTGAAATATCCTTTTAATAACCGTAAAAAGCAATTGAAACAGATATAAGTATGACATATAATAAACAATAAAAGCAAAAATTTTGTTAAACCTTATACGGATTTAAGATCTAAAATGGAAAAAGACAACATACAAAATCAACTTATAGCAATCGGTCGTTCAATCGTTAAGGAAAAAGGCACCGAGGCGTTGACTGTGCGTAAATTATCTGAAGCATCAGGGTGCTCGGTCGGGGCTATATATACCCAGTTTTCCAATATGGATAATGTTATAGTTATTCTAAATTATATAACTTTGGATGAATTAGGACAAAGATTGGAAAAAATACCTGAAAGTGCAAATCCTTACACGGATATGAATAGATTTTTGCAAGCTTTTGTCTGTTATGTTGAGGAAAATCGTAATTTGTGGTATATGTTGTATTCCTTCCATTTACGTCATAATGAAAGAGCTTATTCATATTTTTACTTGCGTAAAGTTGTTAAGATTATTGGTTCTATAAGCTCTTTGCTACAAAGAATTTTGCCACAAATGGAAAAGCCGGAGCGCATACTTTCTTCACAAGCATTATGGCTAAATATGTTTGCATTAAGTTCATTCCTTACAAAAGATGTCCTTGATTCTTTTTCTAAAATTGGTTCAAAATTATTGTGTCAGATAGTTCTTAACACATACATAGCCGGTCTGAGTGTGTTAGAAAATAAAAGTCAAGGCAGTTAATTTTTTGAAAAATTTTAGAGATTTATTCGTTAGTTTTTTCTTCAACGATTTCTTCGTCAAATTCTTCTTCGGAGCCTTCTTCATCGTAGAAAAATTCGGTTTCTGTTTGAGGTATTTCCTCGTCTTCTCTTATTTGAGATTTGTCATCCTTCATTTCACTGATTGTTTGAGTTAACTCAAGCGAATCGCCTTTTGCACCATTTGCTCCCAAATTATCATTTTCTCTGGTATCATCGTTTATCATCGGTAAAGAATCTCTTTTTGCAAGATCTTCTTTACTTAAAGTGTTTTTCTTATCATCTTTTTCATCTGTGCATTGCAAGAGCCAAACATCATAAATCGGATGCTCAACGGCGTGAGTAGCAGGAGAAGAAGAAATCATCCAGCCCTTGAATATATTAAATTCATCTCCTTTGAGATTTTTATCTGTAATGTCAACAAATGCAAAATTGTCAGGTGTTTCTTCAGCCGGTCTGGTTTTACAACTACGCACCACAATAGAAAGAGAGCCGAATTCTACCATAGAGTTAACAGGTACGTTAATTACGCTTACTCGTCCGGTAATTTTATCCATTGCCTGCATTTTGGCATTGTTTTTCGCAATTCCGCTTGCGCCGTGTGCGTAATATACAGGGGACAAAACAAGTGCCAGTATAAAGATGATAAACTTAATTTTCATTTTTCTGTCCACCGTCTGTGACCATAAATATTATTTCACCCACCATATCTTCTAGAGTTTTAAAGTCTTTTGTTTTGGTAAAAGTTTCTCCGTCTTTAAGGTATTCTTTGGACTTTCCAGGTTCTATCTTAACAAATTTGTTTCCCATCAAACCATCACTGACAATAGCAACAGTGCTATCTTTCGGAAGCTTTACATCTGATGAAATACTAAAAGTTACGTTAACCGTATAGTCATTGTTATTGAGGTTTTGTCCGGTGACCGTTCCGACTTTAATGCCGTTAATACGAACATCAGAACCGGTGCTTAATCCGCCAACTTTCATAAATTCTGCATTTAATGTATAACCTTTAACAACCTGTAAGTCAGATACGCTGTAGGCAAAACCTAAAAACAGTAAAGCAATAATCAGAACTACCAATCCCATAATCGTTTCAACAGGTTTTTTTAACATATTTATATCTCCTTTTGAGGTTGTTTTGTAGAAGTTTTGCGTTTGGCTTTACCAAGCGAAATAATACGATCAACTAATTCTTCCAAAACTATTGCATCTTGTGTATATGAAAATTCACCGCCGTTTTCAATATATTCCTCTGCTCCGCCCGGTTCTATTTCAATATACTTGTTGCCCATAATACCGGAACTTACTATAGATGCACTGCTATCATCAGGAATAAGAATTCCTTCGTGGATTTTAAGGGTAAGAGTTGCACGGTAATCTTCATCAAGAACAGAAGATTCTACAAAGCCGATATCTATGCCGGACATACGAATTTTATCGCCGATTGATAAACCATCGGTGCGGTTAAAAGTAGCTTGAACACTATAATCAGTATCCTCGGAATCTTTCCAAGTATTGCGCTGCAATTTTACAATAACTGCACACAGCAAACAAAAACCGATAACGCACAATCCGATAATTAAATTTTTTAATTCTTCTTTCGTAAAATTATCCACTTCAGATGCTCCATATTAGTGTTTGTTTCAATTAATACCTCAATAAAATTAATTTGTCATCAAAGTTTTTTATAATAGTTGAAAAAATTTTTAAAAGGCTGTTATATATATGTATTATCAATAAAAGAGAGATAATTATGCTGAAAGTTGAAAAAGTTTCTAAATCATTTTCTGGTAAAAAGGCACTTGATAATGTGTCGTTTAGTGTAACAGAAGGAAAAATAGCGGCTCTGCTGGGAGAAAACGGTGCCGGTAAATCTACACTGTTGCGCATTCTGAGCGGTTTTTTCGAAGCTGATAACGGAGATGTTTTTATCAATAATATAAGTATATCAGAGCGCGAAAAATATTTGAATAATGTCGGGTATGTTCAGGAGATTTCTGCTCTATACGGTGAAATGACGGCATACGATTTTTTGGATTTTGTGGCTGATTTGCATAAGATGGCGGTAAATGAACAAGCGGAAAAAATAAAAAAAGTCACAAAAATGCTGGAATTGCAAGATGTATTAATGCAAAGAAATGAAACGCTTTCAAAAGGCTATAAAAAAAGGCTGGAACTCGCTGCTGTTTTGCTCTTCTCTCCTAAAGTGTTGTTGCTGGATGAACCTACTGAAGGTTTAGATCCAAATCAGAAAGATGCTTTGAGAAAAATAATAAAACAATATGCCGAGGAGCATGTCATAATTATATCTACACACACATTGGAAGATGTTGAAGCTTTGGCTTCACAGGTTTTATTACTACATAAAGGAAAACTTTTGGCAAATAAAACTCTTGCGGAGTTTAAAAAAGAATCGGATAACAATTTGCTGGCATCTTTTAGGCAAGCTACAAAAAATTGAGGTGAAAAATGCAACAATTCTTTGCTTTATTCAAAAAAGAAATGAACGGATATTTTAAGAGTTATTTTGCATATATTATTTTCTTTATATATCTGTTTGTTTCAATAGGTGGTGCTTTTTATTTCGGGGCATATTTGGCAATGCACGATACTGCAGTATATGCTTTATTTTATTTGCAACCGGCAATTTTGGCACTTTTAATACCGGCGCTGACAATGCGATTATGGTCCGATGAGTATAAATCAGGCACGGCAGAATTTCTGCTTACTCAACCTTTGACAAACCTCTCACCTGTATTGGCTAAATTTGTTGCTTCCGGAGTTTTTGCAATCGCAATGAGTTTGTTCTTATTGCCTTTTATCATATATACGGCGGAATGGTTGAAAATAGATTGGGGTAATGTCATCTGCAGTTATGTGGGAGTGTGGCTGTATATTTTGCTGTTTTGTTCTCTTGGTTGTATGATTTCATCATTAAGTAAATATACGATTATTTCATATTTACTCACTGTTTTTATAAGTGGTTTGTGGGTTTTGTTGCCATTGACTAAGCTTTATGAAATTTATAATAATTTTTTATTTGCCGAGGTCGGAATTTCTGACTTTACATATTTTATCATATCATCCACATTGCTATTATGGCTGAATATTTGGATTCTTGATTATAGACGTTCGGCTCAAAAAAATAAGAATTTACGTTTCGGATTATTCTTCTTATTTTCTATAGTCGGTGCTATTGCGCTAAACAGCGCTTTGTTTATGATGTTTAACACTCACAAAGTTGATTTAACGTATAACGGACGGTATACATTGCACTCCAGAACTCGTGAAATAGTTAATTCGGTGAAGCAACCGATTACGCTTGATGTATATATTTCTAAAGATTTAAAAGCTAAAGACGCCGAATATTATTACTATTATCAGCAAACCAAAAGATTTATTGAAAAATACGATAAAGAATCGGCATCAATGATAAATGTTAATATAACGGAAGTTGAGCCTTTTTCCGAATTGGAAAAGAATGTTTTAAATCGCGGATTGTATTATGAAGAAAACTCTAAAGGAACGAAAGATTATTTCGGTGCCATTGTTAGAGATAATAATGAACAAGGAGTGGTTATAAAGCAAATTTTACCGCAAAGAAAAGCGTTTCTTGAAAAAGATATAGATAAAGCTTTGCTCAAATTGACGCAAAAAGATGTTATAAAAACAATAGGTATATACTTTGATCCGACTCAAAATTTGGAAGAGTTTAATGCTTTTACTCTCAATTTGGAAGAAGACTATAACATATTGAATGTTAGTGAAGATACTTATGAAATTTCAGCTAAGTTGAATTTATTGATTTTGGTTAATCCGAAAGAAATGCCACTTTCTTTTTTATATGCGGTTGACCAATATATTGCAAGCGGAGGGAAAGTCATAATTTTCTTTGATTTACTGACAAAAGGACAATCTGAATACACAAATATGAAATCTTTACAAGCCGTAGTATTCATGGATCAGATGAAAGTTTTGTTGGGCGAAGATCTTGTTGATGAAGGAAGTTCTGCAGAAAATTATAGAGTGTCGGAACAAAAATTGAATTTATATAAAGCGCTGACATTTACTGTTGATAACAAAGAGTTTTCGGT
This sequence comes from Alphaproteobacteria bacterium, assembly GCA_017477035.1. GTDB lineage: Bacteria > Pseudomonadota > Alphaproteobacteria > RF32 > CAG-239 > RUG410. The sequence continues at coordinate 12,467 of JAFUXW010000144.1, forward strand.
TACTCCGGTTATCGAGAATCCAAAGGGATATGTCGGAGCTGTTCTGCGCGGACAATATAAGTCGGCTTTTGAGATAAATCCTCATAATGACAAAGAAATATTAAACAATATGATGCCTCACACTATATACAGTTCTGAACCAGCGACAGTGGCATTTATCGGTGATGCAGATATTATCGAAAATGAAACGTGGGTGGCAGATTCGTCACCTGATGCTAATCCATACAGCGTAATAAATAAGTCGTCTAATATGATAATGCTTCGTAAATTGATAGATGAACTTGCCGGTAATGTAATATACAATGAGTTACCGCAAAAAAATGATAATGAAAGTTTCTTTGGTATCGGAGAGCAGGTTAATGCCGGTATTTTCGGAAAACATTATGAGCAATATGGTGCTATTTTGGAAGATATGAAAATGCAACATTTGAAATTATTACAAAAAAGCGGTGGTGATAATGAAAAATTGCAAAAACTGACTCAACTTGATGAAACAGGATTGGCTCTCGGACAGGATGAGCAAAAAATGGAAAACTTATTTTATCAGATAAGACAACAATATTCTGCAAAAATAAACGAAATTATAGCCATGAATGTATTTGCATTCCCTATATTGGCAACCGTGTTTTTATGGTTGATTGCAATGTTTGTTGGAAGATATAAATTAAAAAAAATTATGGAGATAAACAATGACTAAAAAACATATTTTAGGCAGTGTATTATTTGTCTTGGTTTCTCTGCTGATGTTAACAGGAGGGTGGTTTTATTCTCGTTACAAACAGGGAGTTAATGTTAGAGGAGAATACACATTTGCAACCACCAAAAATAAAATAGATTATCTGGGAAATATAAAAGTCAGCACAGCTAACGGCGTTGGGTTTAACATATATCGTCGGCAAGACGGAAGTTGGCGCTTTAAAGAGGTCAAGGATTATTTTGTAAATGAAGATGTATTGGCCGCCTTTTTTAATATGGTGAAAAATTCGGTTATAGTTTCGGTATTGCCGGTTGATGAGCAATTTTTAAAGCAAAACAGTTTAACTGCAGAAACAGGAACCGAAATTGAAACTTACGACTATGATGGTAAATTGCTTAATAAAATTATCTTAGGAAAATGGAATCCAAAACAACAACTGATGATGGTAAAAAACAGTGAAAATGAACACTATGCTTATGAAGTAAGTGCCGTAAATAATTTTTCAGGATTGGTTAAAGACTGGATACCATATCCGTTGTTGAGCATTAAGACATCGGATATAAAATCAGTAGTCATCAACGGTAATAAGAAAGACTATCAGGAATTTAATAATAAGCTAACTCATTCGGTTGCTTGGAGAAACATGGCAGGCGTTCTGAATTTTATGGAGTATCAGGGACTTACTTTTAAATCAGATTTGGCAAACTTACCACCTGATGTAAAAGTGCGTCAGATTGATGTTTTGATGTTAACCGGAATGTTTTATAAGTTAACGGTGTTTAACATCCATAATTCATATTGGGTTTTAATTTCTATGGATGCACAAAAAGTGTTCGCAAGAGAAGCGATAAATGTGGCGGCTGATACTTATCGTTTTTATGCTGATTGGGTTTTTCAGTTGATGGATGAACAAGGAGTTGCTTTGTTTAATGATGCATTGCTTAATTAGTTTGATTTTAGTTTATAAATGCCGATATTATCAATTCCGATAAATTCGTAGTTTGTTAAAATATCATTATCCAGAGTATGTCTGCGGTATGTCTCTTTGAATTTTTGCTCTGTATTCGGAAAAGGTTTAGGACATTTTTGCCGATGGGCAATCTTGTTGTATAGAATATATTTGAATTTTTGAGATTTCACCAAGTTGTTTATATTATATTCCGGTTGTCGGTTGAATAGATAATTATCAACGGATTCAATCGAAGGAGCGTACCAGTAGTATGAATATCTTGGCTGATAGATGTTTTGCTCATTCGAAAAATAATTAAAACAAGTGTCACTCGGTTTAATTTTATTTAATACATTCAGAGAAGAGATATTACTGTATAAAGTAAAAGTAATAATTAAATTTATGCTTAAGATGGCTATAAGACTTAGTTTAAGGTATGTATGAATAATTTTAGGGGCATCTTTTACGGCAGAGGCAATTAAAAGAGAGGTGTAAAAGAAAGATGCGAGCAAATATCTCGGGTAATAAACCGGATAAATGAAGTTGCGAATTAAACTGAATGACAGTAAAAAGGCGATAGTGTGAATGTAAAAATTGGCTTTTTGATTATAAACAGTATAACCATAAGCGATATATCCCATAATGATATAAATAATGAAGTCAGGCAACACAGATGGTAATTTAAAATCTAAAAACGAGAAAAATTTTGCATTAAAAATCCAACAGCTTTGGAAATAAATTATCAGACTGTCTGTAAGGTATAAGTAAGCGGTAAATATGCCGATAAATAGAAACGGTAATATTGCAGCATACAGAAAGTTTTTGATTTGCTTAGGATTTTTGTAAAAAAGGTATAGTGCCACAAAAACCAAAGGAATTATCAAAAAAACAGCAGTTTGCAAAAATAAAAAAGATAAAGTCAACGAGGCTGTGCTGATAATTAAAGGTTTTGCTTTAAGAGTTTGGGTATATTCAAAAAAGTAATATAGTCCGCAGACAAAGAAAAAACGCATCAATGTATCGGGTTTTACAATTGAAAACATATAGAGGGAGGGGTAAAATGATAAAAAGACAAGTATACTCAATATTGCGCAAAATTTTCCGCCCAAAAAGCGTGCAGCAATTTTATAAGTGTAGTAAAAAGTGCCGATAGAAACAAAGGTCATTAATACTCGTGCCGTATATAAGGTCAATATGGCGTTTTGCGGCATTATTTTAATCAGAGGTGCAAGTAAAAATAAAAATAAAGGGTGATGATGTTCGAAAAAATCACGGAAAGGCATTGAACCGGTGCTGATGAAATAAGCAGCGTGCAAATGCTCTAATTCATCAAGCAATAACACTCCTGAAAAAATAAACACTGTAATCAAAGCCAAAATATCACATAAAGCTATGGTTCTGTATGATGTTAAGAAGGATTTTATTTTACTAAGCATTTCCATCGGTTTGGCTTTGGAAAAAAGAACCTAATCTTTGTGATTAGGTTCTTTATTAAGACCTGATTAAATACCGGACAAACGAATTGTATCGCGAGCGATAACCTGTTCTTCATCGGTCGGTATAATATATACCTTAACTTTAGAATCAGGTGTGGAAATCATGATGGTTTCACCACGGACACGATTGTTTTTCTCATCCAATTTGATACCAAGATAAGCTAAACGTTCAATCAATACTTTACGCAATAACCAACCGTTTTCACCGACTCCAGCTGTAAATACGATGGCATCAACTCCGCCTAAAACAGCAATGTAGCCGCCGATGATTTTAAGCAAAGAATGAACATAGCAATAAGTTGCCATGGTGCATTTTTCTTCTCCTTGGAGCATTCTGTCTTCGACATCACGATTATCTGAATATCCGCACAAAGCCAACATACCGCTTTGTTTATTTAATAAATCATTTACCTGGTCTACGGTAAGTCCGTCTTTTTTCATTATGTATAAAGGAATGTAAGGATCAATATCTCCGCTTCTTGTTCCCATAATGGTTCCTGCGAGTGGAGTAAATCCCATGGAAGTGTCAACACAAATGCCGTTATCGATGGCTGATACGGAAGCTCCATTGCCCAAATGGCAAGTAATGATTTTCCCTTTTTTACCGATTAATTTTGCACATTCTTCAGAAACATATTTGTGCGACGTTCCGTGAAAACCATAACGACGGATTTTGTTGCGGGTATATTGATCTTCAGGAATAGCATAGCGATAAGCTTCTGGTTTCATTGTTTGGTGGAATGAAGTATCAAATACGGCTACTTGCGGGATATTAGGCAATACCTCTTTAACCGCCTTTAAGCCTAATACGTGAGCCGGATTATGTAATGGTGCCAAATCAGAAAGACCGGCAATTTGCTCAATAACTTCATCAGTTACCAAAACGGACTCCTTGAATATATCTCCGCCTTGCACGATACGATGTCCGACAGCATCCAACTCATCCATAGACTTAAGAGCACCATTGAGCAACAAATCAAATACTGCACGAATTGCTTCCGAATGCGTCGGCATAGCAATTTCGTGTGCTTGTTTAGGATTGTTACCGTATTGAATTTTCACAACGGAATTTTCCATACCGATGCGCTCAGCAATACCTTTGGAAACTACTTCATAATTTTCTCCTTCTACATTATAAAGTTGAAATTTTAATGAAGAAGAACCACAATTGATTACGAGAATTTTTTTCATGTTTTTGTTCCTTATTTTGTAGCTTGTAAACAAGTAATGGCGATTGCTCCGACAATGTCTTCGGCAAAACAACCGCGAGATAAATCATTAACAGGAGAGTTTAATCCCTGTAAAATAGGACCATAGGCTTCACAACCGCCAAGACGTTGCAACATTTTGTAGCAAATATTACCGGCCTCTAAGTTAGGGAAAATTAACACTCTGGCGTTGCCGGCAACTTCGCTGTTTGGTGCTTTTTTGGCAGCTACAACTTTATCAAGAGCTGCATCAGCTTGTAATTCACCATCCAGTTTAATACCAAGATTTTTGTATTCATCACTTAACAGAGCTTGTTTGGCAATCTCTGTAGCGCGCTTAACTTTTTCCACTTCGTCACCTTTTCCCGAGCCTTTGGTAGAAAATGATAATAAAGCCACATTAGGTTCAATTCCAAAATGAATGGCTGTTTCGGCAGCATCTAAAGCAATGTCGGCTAATTCTTGTTCGTTAGGGTTAATTATAATTCCACAATCGGAGAAAATGTAAGGCGTTCCGTTTGAAAGCATAATGAAAAAAGAAGAAGCACTACGTCCCTTTTTAGCTGATTTAATAATCTGCAAAGCCGGACGAACGGTGTCGGCGGTAGAGTGATTTGCACCCGATACCATACCGTCGGCATGACCTGACTTAATCATAAGAGTGCCGAAATAATTGTGATTGAGAGCTAATTTTTCGGCTTCTTCGTGAGAAAGCCCTTTTTCTTTGCGCAAATTATAAAGTAATTCGGTGTATTC
>JAFUXW010000145.1 GCA_017477035.1 Alphaproteobacteria bacterium
ATGACCCCTGAGGATGGCTTCCCCATCGCCCTCGTTGTGATCCTCGACGTGGAGGCTCATACATATAACTATGCCGTCCGATATCTTGGGAGATTCTCGTCCGTTCTTGACCGACGGCATGCAAGTTCGTGTTTCTTATATTGACGGTCGTCCGATTTCTGTTGACTTGCCGTTACAGGTTATTTGTGAAGTTGTAGAAACAGAGCCGGCTCTCAAAGGTCAGACAGTTTCTTCATCATATAAGCCGGCCATTTTGGACAACGGAGTTCGCACCACAGTTCCGCCATTTATCAATGTCGGTGATAAAATTGTTGTCGGTACTTCCGAAGCCAACTATGTGGAAAGAGCAAAATAATGGCATATCTTTCCCCCGTTTTAACCCTACTAATCGGAGCCATAAAGAAAACTGCCGGTGCTCTGGCTCGTGATTTTAACGAGTTGGAACACTTGCAAAATGGTGTTCACGGCGATTCTTCTTTTGCATTACGTTCAGCAGAAAGAACTGAACGTGTTTTAAAAGAAGAACTCAGTAAAATTAAAGGCGGATACCCTGTCGTAGTTAACAACAATGATGTCATTCCGGCCTCCGGAAACTATTTTTTGCTTTGCCCGATTGACGGTTTTGCTAATTTTGCCCATGCTAACAACAATTTTGCAATTTCAGTCGCATTAGTAGAAAAAAATGCTGTTATTGATGCTGTTACCTACAACCCAATCAGTGATGAAATGTTTTTTGCCGAAAAAGGATGTGGTGCTTTCAAAGAAGGATTCCGTAATCATGAAAGACTCCGTATTGCCGGCTGTAAACATTTAGAAAAATCTCTGATTTATTGCAATTCCGACATAGACTTATTGCAAAAAGTATGCCAAATGAGCAAAAATATAATAGTCAGCGGTTCCGTATCGCTTGATTTAGCTTACTTGGCTGCCGGAAAATCAGATGCCGTCGTTTCTTCAGGCAATACACCGGCTGCGTTGGCTGCAGGAATTTTGTTGGTTAAGGAAGCCGGCGGGTACATATTTGGTATAGGCGAAACCGATATCCGAAGCGAAGATTTGAACAAAGCATTGTTCAGCGGTAATATTGTAGCAACCAACGAAGCTTTACGTCAAAAAATCGCAGATAAAATGGCATAAATAAAAAAAATTTTAAAAAACAGTAAAAATAATGCTTGCGTATTTTTTTTGCTTAATGTATAAAGGCGTAAAATTTATCAAGTATTGAATGTGGAGATTAAAATGAAAAAAGGTATTCACCCTGATTATCACGAAATTACTTATGTGATGACAGACGGAACAGAAGTTAAAACTAAATCGACTTGGGGCAAGGCCGGCGATAAAATGATGCTTGAAATTGACCCTAAATCTCATCCGGCTTGGACAGGTGTTCGCCGTATTGTTGATAACGGCGGTCAAGTTGGCAAGTTTAACAGCAAGTTCGCCGCTTTTGGTTTGAAATCTAATTAATCAAAAGACGGGTTGCAATTTAAGCCTGCAATAAAGCGGGCTTTTTGCGTTTATAACGTATAAAAACTTCTTGTATAAAAAATAAAGCGTGTTTATTGTTAGTATATCTGTTTATAATATGAAAGGATAAAAATATGACAGCTCCTTTAATGCCGAAAGCCACGGCTGTATGGCTTGTAGAAAACACGGCTCTTACTTTTCGCCAAATTTCAAAGTTTTGTGAAATTCATGAATTGGAAATTCAGGCTATTGCCGATGGTGATATTGCTTTTAACATTGTGGGAAGAAATCCTATTCACAGCGGTTTACTTTCTTGGGATGAAATTCATCGTTGCGAAGCTGATCCGGCTGCTGATTTAACTGCCAACGTTTTGGAAAATAATGTTAAAGAACGCAATGCCAAAGCAAAGAAGATTTTATCTCCTACTCAACGGAGTGAAAAACCGTCTGCTATTTTGTGGATTCTGAAAAACTGTCCTGAAATTATGGATTCGCAAATCTGTAAACTTATCGGCACAACCAAACCGACCATTAATAAGATTCGCAATGGTGAATACGACTCCGAAACAGAGTTGAAACCGAAAAACCCGGTAACCATCGGATTGTGCGATGAAAAAGATTTAGAAAATGCGTTAGCTATTTCTAAAATACACGGTCAACCGAAAAAGGCCAAAAAGAAGACTGCTAAAAAAGCTTCGGCGAAGAAAACTGCTACAGCAAAGAAAACCACAGCTAAAAAAGCTCCGGCGAAGAAAACTGCCACAGTAAAGAAAGCCACTGCTAAAAAAGCTCCGGCGAAGAAAACTGCCACAGCAAAGAAAGCCACAGCTAAAAAAGCTCCGGCGAAGAAAACTGCTACAGCAAAGAAAGCCACGGCTAAAAAAGCTCCGGCGAAGAAAACTGCTACAGCAAAGAAAGCCACGGCTAAAACTAAAAAGTAAATTTACAAGTTATAATAATATTTGCATGAACACCGCCCATTTGCGGTGTTTTTTTATATAAATTATAAAGTATCATCAATTTTTATACAAAAATTACTCACAAAAATAACTTTCATTATCTTGCTAATTTTATTTTTGTCCGATTTTGTGCATTTTTTTCTTGCAAAAAAGTAAATGATATGTTAATCTACAGGCTGAAATCACTACGAATTATGGCTTACATACTTTATGCCTATAATTAAGAGATACATAAATGATGTATTTCGCAGGTGATTTTTGTTGTTTTGTTCTACTACAAAGATAACTATACTTTCTTAAGTATAAGTTCTTTGCGGAATCTCTGGAAACAAAGACAAAATTCTAAAATAAGTTAAATCAATAAAAACTCAAGAATATGAAAAAGATTTTAAGCGCGTTAGTTAACGTCGTAATTACGCTCGTCGTGATTATGGCAAGTGTATTCACAGTATCCTGCGACAATGAAAAGGTCGCAAGTCAAGCCTCGGCACAAGCGGACACTGTTCGCATTGTGAAGGGATACAAATATGAAACAACGCTGACTCACACATGGGACAGCGTGTACAAAATTAAGGTTACTGACCAAATGGTCAGCGGCCTTAAGATCTGGCGTACAGAAGGCGGTCAGAAGATTGAACCCGCTCTGTATGATAACTCAGAGCGCCCCTTGATGGAAGCTCATAGCGAGCTTGCCCGTGAGGACTATGCGATTACAGAATCGCAAGTCAACATAAAGCCAACAAACTCTACTCTCTTGAGAAACCAGAAAGTTGAGAAGGATGGTTCCACCACGGAGCTTGATACTTTGAGATTCTGGTTTGAAGATGGTCAGATTCTGAGCATTCCCGTAACTATCACCAATAAGCAGGTGAAGCTGGGGGATAACTCAGTGTTCGACTTTGCCAGCCTTACGTTGGTAAAAGGTGAGTTCGCTCACCTGATTAACCATGCTAAGAGCGCCGGTGGGGCAACACGTGCTGCTGCGAAGCAGTATGTTTCAGCAGAGTACAATACCGAGTACAAGACTTGGTTGACTTTGCAAGAGACTAATATCGAGAACCCGAAGACATTTGTGGTTCCCGTGTATGCCTATACTGACAGGCGAGTTCTCTCTGATGATAATATCGAGAAAATCATCATTGAGAACAAGAATCGAGTATGGCTGGATACTCTGACCGAGCGCTGTAGCTTTGACCGTGTAGCTGTTTACAAGAGCGGTGACCGTGTAAGTGAGACTAAGGAAATCGTTTTGAAGCACTTGTTTAAGGGCATCGACCCTTATGACAAATTCGTTTCGAATTTCAACTATGCCTTCACTAGTACAAACGGCATCGCTAACGGTTCCGAGACCTCTCGCGAGAGCGGTCTTGAGAACTGGTCTGTCTGGGGCAAGACCGATAAATACAGCGCAAACGTTGAGAACGGCGTATCTGCTGACAAAATTGTCACAGATTACAGCCTGTATCACGAGCGTTGTATTTATAAGGAAGACACTCTAAGCGTAGAGTTCCCATTCATTGCTCCTGAAGTTCAGGAAATCCAGACCGTTATTGCTTCGGCTACGTCCGACAAGAGCGGTTATAAGAAGGCACAGGTGAAGAACTTCATCGGTACTTCTTATCTTGGAGGTAATCAGGGCTTGAACGAGCTGGTTAACATCTATATGTCTTCTAAGGACATCATCGGATATGATATTATCAATCCGAGTATAAAAGTCCTTAAAGACAGCGTTATTTGCGATCTTGACTTCGTGACGAAGTATGAGGATGGCACAGAGACCAAGGTTCATGATCATTTCAATGGACCGAGAACTCTGAAGTGCAATACCAATTGGGAGAGCATTCAGGAAATTCTGTCTCAGCTTACCGACACCACCGCCGTTGTAAATATGAGCGGCAGCGAGGGTAAGGAACAGGGCTACTGGCGCTATTCAAACGAGACCAGAAATATCAGCACATATGCTCATCTGTATAACGGTGAGGCAAAGCTGAACAGCTGGACTTCGATTGTACCCAACAAGATTAGCTATGTCCGTGAGGGTAAGAGCTATTCATTTAATGTATTGCCATACAGCGTTAAGGAGCAGGGAGCTGCTCTACATTTAAAGGGTGAGCAGAACGGATTTACTGTATATGACTACCAAGACCTCATTGAGGAAAACTTCGGCGGTTATGTGCAGAATTCAAGCGCTCCCGGCGTTCTCAAGATTGCCGCAGACGTCATTAAGGGTTATGAAATCAGAAACAAACTTCTGACTATTACTCCTGAAAACGTAACCGCAAGTCTTGACTTTGTTACCATTTTCTCAAACGGCCGTGAGGATGTAGAGAAGGTTTCAAAGGACTTCCCCCGCTCTTTGGTCTGCACAACAGACTGGAAGTCAACGGAGAAGAACGCCGAGCAGACAACTGCTCAGCCTGTAGCGACTGTATCTGCATCTCAGAATATGACAGATAACAACGAGTGGAGTTGGGTAAATCAGACCCGTTCCATTACAGCAACTGTCACTCTGAACGGCAGCACCCAGTACAATGGGTGGACGGCTGTTGATCCTAACAATATCAAGTTCACCAGAAATGGTATAACTGCTGATTTTGGAACGATCAAACACAGCACTGCCAAGGTTACCGACAATGCTTCGCTGAAGTCTACCGTGGGCCTCACTGAGACTCATGAGTATTCAAATACTATCAGCGTCAGCTACGGTAATAATATGCAGAGTACAACTGCTCCCGGCACAATCATTGTCAACAAAGACAAGGAGGTAACCGGACACGAGTTCCGTAACAAGAACCTCGTTATTACCAACAATAACGTAACAGCAAGTCTGATATACGTTACAAAGTATAACGATGGCTCTGAGGATACGGAGAGTGTTTCGAAGAGCTTCCCTCGCACGCTGAACTGCTACACCAATTGGTCAGTAAATGAGACCAATGCCAGTGTACTGACAGGCGCTGCAGGAGTTGTATTGAAGAGCAGTGATGCCAAGACTGAGGGTAACTGGTCATATACCGCTGAGAAGCGTGATATTACCACAACAGCTCAGCTCCAGAACTCTAACCAGACTAATGGTTGGAATGCTCTGGATCCGAACAACATCAAGTATACCCGTGAGGGCGAAACTTGTGATTTCGGAAGCATCAATTTTAACGCTGCAGAAGCCGGACAACACGTTAACGTAACGAGCGATACCGCTACATTGACTACCTATAGCTATTCGGACGATGTAACCATTACTTTTGGTGACAACGTACAGAGCATTTCAGCTCCCGGTACTATCAACGTAGCCAAGGCAAAGGAAATTGTAGGTTATGAGATAACCAACCAGACTCTGACAGTAAATCAGAACGACGTTACCGCATCACTGACCTTCATTACAAAGTGGAGTGATGGTAGCGAGGATAGCGAGAATATCAGCAAGGTATTTTCTCGTAATTTCTCGGTTCTGACCAACTGGAGCTCAGAAGAGGAGAACGCTAACCAGAACACAGGTTCTGCCAGCGTAACCTTAAAGAACTCGGAGAACAAGACAGACGGTGATTGGAGCTATGCCCGTGAGACACGCGGTATCAGCACCACAGCTACTCTGAACGGTTCTAATCAGAACAATGGTTGGGAGTCAATTGATCCTAACAATATTACCTTTAGCCGTAACGGTAAGACACACAGCTTCGGTACCATCAACTTCTCTGCTACAGAGACCGGTGCCAATGTGAACAAGAAGAGCGAGACAAGTGAGCTGACGGTTTATGACTACACTGATAACATCAGCGTGTCATTCGGCAACAACAGTTTCAATTCTTCAGCCCCCGGTCAGATAAAGGTTTCCGCTCCATGGAAGCCTGATTTCGATCACGGAAAGTTCACCGGTTGCGTGTTTACGACCGCGAGAAACGAAAATCGTACCACTTGGGTTTATGTCATGAGTATTCACTTCGAAAAGGGCACACTTCCTGTTGTCATCCGCAGAGATGCCAACAAGCCGGAAGTAAACGATGCCTACTTTGAAGCAAATACTGACAGCCGCCTGAATTCAGGAACATGGATTCCGTCGTGGGGCAAGTGGATTAATACCATTGCTACTGACACTCCTGACCTGATGCAGTGGGATACCACCGAGGGTGCTAATGCCGATAACATGGCCTATCCGACAGCTACGGCTTGGGGTTGGGACTACGGCTACACCGTCAGCGGACATCCTTCTGTAACTACAGATAAGTTCAGCGCATCCATCAGCAATGACGGTTATGTTCTGACTATCTATAAGGGCAGCAATGTCTTTGCAACCTATAAGGCAGCAAAGCACTAAAAAAAAGATTACCTGAGCGAAATACTATAATAAAACAGCGACTTCCTGAAATATGGAAGCCGCTGTTTTTTTTGCATAATCGAATTAATTATTCGTAGCGTCTGCTCTCAATATGATTATACTCATTCAAAGAATTTTTAAGTGTCGGTTCAACCATAGTTCTGTCCGCATTCGAAGACGGAATCGGGAAAACTTTAACTCCTCCGAAATCTATAGCTTGAGCTTCAATTTCTTTCTTTTTCTTTTCTACTTTGCGTTGACGCTCGGCTTCAGCTGCCGCTTCAGCCTTGGCTTTCTCATACTCTTGCGCCGGATGATTATATTTTATAATAGTGCTTACATTCGGAGCTTGAGGTTCACGAACACTCTGTTCTGCTTGAGTATACAGACTCTGCGAAGCCTGTCCGGCCGGAAGCATACTTAACGGAATATACTGACCGCTTGCCGGATCAAACTGATACTGTCCATATAAAGGAACATATTGACCTCGATTGGCATCGTAAAAGTATTGGCCATACGACGGAATTTGATTTTGTGGCAACATGGTCTGCCCGTTCTGTTGTATCGGAGTAAGCAAAGGAACAGTGGTTTGCGGCATCGTTTGCGCTAACACATCTGACAATAATTCATTATCCGTCGGCATTCTATCACTTACTGCCGAACCATAACTTCTGCGCGCGGTTGCGGCATACTGAAACGGATCTTGTTGAGCCGCATTATTCTGCATAACCACCGGAGCTGTTTGTGTTGGCATTATCGGGGACGGCATCTGAGCCTGCTGAACTACAGGTGTAGGCACAGGCTGTGGCATCGGTTGCGGTGCAGACTGCGGTTGTTGCATAGGCTGTGTCTGAGCATTAGTCCCGTTTTCCATAACCTTTAACGGAATATATTGTCCGGTATTAGAATCATATAAATACTGTCCGTGCGTATTATATCCATTTTGCATTGCCGGAGCTGACAAATGAACCGGTTCTGCTGCTGGAGCAACCGGGGCTTCTTCAATTTTTTTCAAAATCGGCTTTTCAGATTTAGGCTCTGCCGCAACCGGTTTTGGCTGTTCCGTCGGAATTTCCTCAATAGTTTCTTCAATAGTTTCCTCTATTTTCGGCTCTAATGGTTTGGCCTCAAAATCTTTAGCTTCTATCGATATATCATTAGGCAACCGCAAAATCATATATCCCGAACCACCGCCAAACGCCGGACCGGATAAACCTATTGAGTAATATCCGCCGATATACCCATAATCCAAATCAATATAATCTATAGCAAACATTGTGGAAACAGTGGTATTACCAACAGTTGTCATTTTGCAATTGTATCCATTGTCTTCCATAATTACATTATTGACGTTTTTAACATACAATAAGTTTTTGCTCGGACGGCATACCGGAGTTTGTCCGTTATATGAAACTCCCCAATTAAGCAATAAGTTAAGCGCCATTGTATTCTGTTGACTGATTGACACATCGGCAATTTTAACATCATCAATATACAGATATGCCGGAGTTACACCAACTTTAATCGGAACTGTCACAAATTCTTCAGTGCAAGCGTGAGTATTGGCATTTCCTTGGCATACCAATGCTTTTTGACGAGCGTTGCTGTCAAACATATGCAGTAATGTATTGAAAATATATTCTTTTGCCATAGACAAGCGCGCCGGCGCACACTGTTTTGCACGGCATACTATAATGGACTGAGGCATTTTCAGCCGCGGGCGAGTTGCATCTGCCGGACGCGCCTGACGTTGCGCCTTATATTGTTCTTCAGGCGACATATCCTGCGCATTGACAGGCGTACTATGCAACCCGATTAAGCAAAGTGCGGTAAGTATTCCTAGTTTTTTTATCATCGCGATACCTTCAAAAATTAACTATAGCTCTTTAGGCTACAATAACAGTATTGTATGAATGAAAAGTAAATAAATTTATGATTGCGCAATTTTTTTTTAATTATACACTGTGATAGGAATAAAAATATTATATTTAATTTGTTTTTTTATATTGCATTGTTTGCCTTATATCCTTTATCCGCACAGGCCGATAAGGTAAAAATTGTTGATGGTGATTCGTTGGAAATCGGCGAGCGACGCATTCGTCTGGACGGCATTGATGCTCCGGAATTTACCCAAATTTGCACCGATAACAACGGAGCAGATTATGATTGCGGTATTAAAGCTTTGCATTATTTGGAAAATTTAATCTCCGGAAAAAATATTGATTGTCAATGTTTAAAACAAAAAGATCGTTATAATCGAGAAATTTGTGAATGTTTTGTAAAAAATGTTTCCTTGAATAAAGCTATGATTTCCGCCGGCTGGGCTGTTACTTACCGCGATAAAACTTTTTTATCGCAAGAAAAACAAGCCAAGCAAAACAAACGTGGAATTTGGCAGGGAAAATTTATGCGACCAGCTATTTACCGCGTTTTATATCAGGCAGAACAACGTGCTAAAAATCAGCCTTAATCCATTCGGAAATATTTGAATCTTTATTTAAAGAAAATACTTCATTCAAATAAGCATCCACCAAAATACTGCAAGCGTCTTCTTTGCTTATACCTCGTGATTGCATATAAAAAATCTGCTCTTTATCCAAATCTCCGCTTGAAGCTCCGTGCGAACATTTTACATCATCGGCAAAAACTTCCAATTCCGGCTTACAATTAATTTCTGCCTCATTGTGTAAAAGCAAAGCGCGATGCAACTGGTGTCCCTCGCTTTGTTGCGCATTCGGAGCAATATGGATTTGACCTTGAAATACCCCTTTTGCCTTAACTTTTGCCACACCTTTAACCAACTGATTTGAATATGTGTGCGCCGCTAAATGACGAATGTTAGTAGTTATATCGCAAACTTGATTTTCCGTAGTTAATTTATACAATCCGTTAACTTCCGCGGACGCTCCTTCTTGTAATAAACGGATATAGCTTTCATGACGTGAAAACATACAGCCGCCATTGGCACAAAATGCAAAATACCTACCGTCTGCTTTTATTTGTATGCTGTTCAATGCTATGTGATGAGCTGATTTTGCTTCATTTTGCCATATATAATGACGTAATTCGGCATTATTTCCGACATATATTTCATTAACTGTATTTTGCGTATACACAGCTTTCTCTTCTCCGCAAAAATGCTCAATTATTGTAGCTTTTGCTCCATGCTCCATAACCACTAAATTCCGTATATTGCACAGACGATTTTTATCGGCATGATTGTAATATTTTATATATACAGGTGTTGATAAGATTGTTTCTTTTTCTATCAATATAAACGCACCTTGCTCCAAATACACACCATTTAAAGCTGCAAACGGAAAATCATCACCTGCAAATGATTTATTCAAATAAGGCTTAACATCACCGTCATAAATTGCTTCAACCAGCGATTTAATCATTATTCCCTTGGGCAAGTTTTGATTTTCGGTATGCAGTTTTCCGTTGCAATATTCTATTTTTATAGCATCAAATGGCAATGATTTGCTTTTATGACAATGCCCGTCACATTCCACAGGCTCAACATCAATTATAGGATTTTGCAAATTTTCTTCTCTGATATAAGAAAACCGCCAAGCCTCGTTTTTCATGTTCGGCAATCCATTTTTCTCAAAAGATATTCTGCTTTTTTCACGCAAACCGCTCAAATATGGTATATCATCTCCCCAAAGATTTATATTTTGCAACAACCCCATATCTTACTCTTCCAAATAACTTTTATACCCTTTTGCTTCCAAATCAACGGCTAACTCTTTTGAACCGGATTTAACAATATGTCCGTCTGCATAAATATGCACAAAGTCAGGTTTAATATAATTCAGCAAATCCAAGTGATGGGTTATAATGAGCAGCGAATTATTTTGATTATGCCACTTATTTACACCTTCGGCTACCATACGCAAAGCGTCAATATCTAATCCGGAATCCGCTTCATCTAAAATTGCCAAATTTGGCTGAAGCAGACTCAATTGCAAAATTTCCAAACGTTTTTTTTCACCACCTGAAAATCCGACATTCATTTCACGTTTCAGCATATCAGGACTTATGTCAAATTCATTAGCCTTACTGCGAATAAGTTTCAAAAATTCTGCTGCATCAAGTTCCGAAAGCCCTTTATATTTACGCTGTGCATTGATAGAGTGTTTCAAAAAAACATTAGTTGTAACTCCCGGAATTGCCACCGGATATTGCATACATAAAAATAAACCTTCGGCTGCACGTTCATTTGGTGCAAGTTGCAGCAAATTTTTTTCTTTAAATACAATTTCTCCGGACGTTACCTCATAATCATGTTTACCTGCCAAAACATAAGAAAGTGTTGATTTTCCGGCACCATTCGGCCCCATTATAGCATGAATTTCTCCGGCTCTGATATTTAAATTCAACCCTTTGATAATTTCTTTTTTATTATCTGAGGTACCGGCATATAAATTTTTTATTTGCAACAACATATCTGACATTTATTTCACCCTATTTTCCCACTCGTCCAGACGTTTGGCAATGGTCTTCAATTTTTCCGATTTGTAGGAAGCTACTTGTTTTTCTATATCATAACAATATTTTAGCTGACCGAGCATTATTTCCACATCAGCAGTTTCTTCAATAATTTCAGCAACATTATCTTTTTTGCGATTAACATTTTTGAGAATTTCTTTGATAAGTTCGCTCATTTCTTCAATAACTTGCAACATTTGCGGTTCTTTGCCCCAAACTCTGATTGTGCGCTCATATAATTTTTGCTCATCAATCTCACTCATCCGACGCTTCCCTCCAAACTGATATTTATTAATTTTGCCGCTTCGATGGCAAATTCCATTGGCAATTTTTGCATAACTTCTTTACAAAATCCGTTTACAATCAAACCAACCGCTTCTTCAGCCCCCAAACCGCGTTGCATACAGTAAAACAATTGCTCCTCGCTGATTTTTGAGGTAGTTGCTTCATGTTCCAAAATAGCTGATTTATTATGATTTTTTATATATGGAACCGTATGTGATCCGCAAGTGCACCCTATCAACAAGCTATCGCATTGCGAATAGTTACGGGCATTATCAGCTTTAGCCGAAACATCTACCAAACCTCGATAAGTTTGATTCGAAAATCCGGCGGATATACCTTTGGATATAATTTTTGAACGAGTATTTTTACCCAAATGAATCATTTTTGTTCCGGTATCAGCCTGTTGTTTATTATTTGTAATTGCCACCGAATAAAATTCACCGATTGAGTTATCTCCTTGCAGAATGCACGAAGGATATTTCCATGTTATAGCCGAACCGGTTTCCACTTGTGTCCACGAAATTTTTGCGTTATTTCCGCGACAAGCTGCACGCTTGGTCACAAAATTATAAACTCCGCCC
Organism: Alphaproteobacteria bacterium; assembly: GCA_017477035.1. Lineage (GTDB taxonomy): Bacteria > Pseudomonadota > Alphaproteobacteria > RF32 > CAG-239 > RUG410. Next base: position 12,099 of record JAFUXW010000145.1, read on the forward strand.
TTACCGTCTTTATCTCCGGGATACCAATTCTGCACAGTAGAATATTTAACTTCAGCGTTATTCATTACCACTATTTCAACAATTGCCGCATGTAACTGATTTTCATCACGTTGAGGTGCTGTGCAACCTTCCAAATAAGAAACATAACTGTCATCTTCCGCCACAATCAAAGTGCGTTCAAATTGTCCGGTGTTTTTAGCATTGATTCTGAAATAAGTAGAAAGTTCCAAAGGTGACCTTACTCCTTTTGGAATATACACAAAAGAACCATCTGTAAACACTGCTGAATTAAGGCACGCATAAAAATTATCAGTATACGGCACTACCGAACCTAAATATTTTTGCACCAAATCCGGATGATTTTGCACAGCTTCGGAAATAGAGCAAAATATAATCCCCTGTTCAGCCAATTTTGCTCGATAGGTAGTGGCTACCGATACACTGTCAAACACGGCATCAACCGCCACCACTCCGGCCAAAGCCTCTTGTTCTTTAAGAGGTATACCAAGTTTATTATATGTTTCAAGCAAACTTTTATCTACTTCATCAAGACTTTTCGGTTTTACTTTTTGCACAGGAGCCGAATAATAGCGTAAAGATTGAAAATCAATTTCATCATATTTGAGCTTTGCCCAGTGCGGTTCACTCATAGTAAGCCAATGATGATATGCTTTTAATCGCCATTCCAGCAACCATTGAGGTTCATTTTTTTTTGCAGAAATTAATCTGATAA
>JAFUXW010000146.1 GCA_017477035.1 Alphaproteobacteria bacterium
AAGATTGTTGCCAATGCCGGTAGCAATATTCAGGAGGAAGTTTCTTCGGTGCTGGACTTGTTCTCTGCTAAAGGAGGGCAGTCATTGGCAGCTATGCTGGAGACATTCGCCGGAACCGAGCAGGGACAGCAACTTTTGAGCCGTCTTGTAGGTAAGCCGGCTGAAGATGGACCTACTCAGCCGAAGCCGGAGACGGAAACAGGTCCGAAGCCGGAGAGCGAGGTTGCAACCACGGATTAATTAAAAAAAGAGATGCTTTTTGAAAAGCATCTCTTTTTTTTGTTGACTTTGATTTATTTTTGTCTACAATTAATCATGTGTTTTGAATATTTAGAGTATTATTATAATAACATTTTTATGAAAGAGTTTATTAATTTTTGTAAAAAACATCTCAATGAGATATTTTTTGCGCTATGGACATTGGTGTTTACAGTAATCTTCTTACAGAAGGTTTCAGCTGCAAACTGGTGCTTTTACGGTCTTGGTATCGGATTTCTGGGAAATGTGATATTGTCACTGATGCTTTCCAAGTTTGTGCATACCGAAAAAAAATTGAATGTGCTGTCGTGGAGTGTTTTCATATCCACTGTTACTATGGCTTTCGTTTTTTGGTATGGGACTAAGCATTTTTTGAATGATGCGTGGTATTTGGCTGGTTTAGCGACTATTTTCTCCTCATTTGTCTGCTTTAAAGTTGCGGAAAAAGGTTCTCGGCTTAATATTGAATTGGAGAACTTACGCAATACAGATTATGCCGAATATTTGCGTAAAATGATTGAGCATAAACGCTCACTTGAAGAAAAAGAAGAGGAGAGCTTGTTAAAATTACCAAATGCCGAAGGACTGGTATCAAAGTATATTGAGTATTGTCGCTTCTGGAGGCCTATTGAGGACAAGTTTTTGGCAGACAAGCGCTTTTCTGCAATCTGGGGAGAATATTTTAAGTTATACAGTCTTTCTGATGCACAGGAGATGAAACTGTTTGACCGTTCTGATGCAAAAGAAATTATAGCACTTTATTGTGGTTACTCACAGATGTGCGAACGTGCAGAGCTTAAGCTCTTTACTATGCCCGATGCAAAAGAATGGGTGAATATGTATATCAAGAAAGGAGCATTCTACAGCGAAAAAGCAGAAAAAAAGCTGTTCGAGATTCCAGAGTATAAGGAACTTGCCGATTACTATAAGTCAAGGTATGCTCTTTATGACGATACACATCAGATGATATATGAACTTCAGTGTTAAAAAAATCCGCGGAGCAACAGGCTCTGCGGATTTTTTTGTTAAGAAATAAAGTAACAATCGCTTAACTGTTCTTCAATAACTTGCAACTTACTCTCCAACTCTGATTGATCGGCTTGATTAAGATTATCTCGCTCTAATTCTTCATTTAAGCGTTTTATTTCTTTCTCATAACCATCAATATGGTAATTCAGTTTTTGGGCAACATCCAACTCTTTGATGTTGTTTACGAACTCTACCGTATATAGGCAACCTTTGTTATAACGAATGAAGTCAGTTAATGAATTATTCATCCGTTCAAACGAAAGTTTTTCAATATACACATTGGCGTAAGCATTATCACAAATCATAGAATCAATTACACAACGCTTCAGAGGATCAACATATACGGCAAGGTGGTTGAATGGAGCAGAGTCTTGGAAGTTGATGTTATCGTCAACAAAATTTTCAGATTCATCGCTTTCATTATATTCATCTTGCTCGGAGAAGTAATCTTCATCGCCGTAATTGTCATCATCATCGTCATCGTCGTTTTCTTCGTTTTCATAGAAGTTACGATGCCTTGCAAAAAAATCTTTATCTTCTTGCAAACGAGTCTCTGCACAAAAGAATACAGAGCCTTCAGGCATTTTTCCGTTTGCGATATTTACCTCGTCATAAAAAAACGGGGAATAATACGCAAAAGCAAGGCAGGCTTTTTCATCCTTTGTCAATTTAACATCGGGAGATACAGCATGCTTATAGGCCTTGATAACTTCATCGATTCCGGCACGCGGAATGTAAAGATTTAACAATTCCCGAAAGTTTAACTTATCGGCATTTTCTTCGGCCCACAACATACACTCCAGTGCCAATACAAAATTTCTTTTCAGCTTTTGCATTTTGGCACCGGCCGAGTTAAACAGCGCCACATACTTCCTATCCAAGTCGGAGCATAGCCTTTTAAAGTCGATTTCAGGAACTATCAAGGCATATCCGTAAGCGGCGGTAAGAGCATCTCTGTCAAGTGTTTGCGTAATGTTAAAACCTGAAGCTTTAGAGACGATTTCAATAAAATCATATTGCCACGGGATTGGTTTAAAACGCAGATTTTGCAATGTTTCGGCAATTTCATCTTCGTGAAAATTCAGATAGTCTATGATTTCATAAATTGCTTCATAGTCTTGCTCGCAGTCTGCAAACTTTACGGCATCGCGAATGTCAAATTCAAATTCTTCTTTCGTTAACCCCAAATGGTCAAGAAAGAACAGCCCGAACAAAATTTGCCAAGACATATCTTGTTCGCTCAGATACTTACGAAGTTTTTGTTTTTCCATATAATTGTATTAAAAATTAGACATTAAAATATAAATTTAGTCTATTTAAGCATAAAAAAAGCATTTTGTAAACGATTATTGTTGAATTTTTTGCTTGATAAATGATATTAATTCTTCCGGATTATCCCACACAACAGCAATCTCCAATACATTAATATCTTGCGAATATAAAGGAGGAATTTTTACAAAATCTTTACTGGTTGTGTAGATTTGTGCATTTAATTGTTCTGCCTCATTGATAATATTTTCTAATTCATCGCGTGTATAGAAATGGTGGTCGGGAAAATCTATTGTTTTAACCACATTAAAGCCCTGCTGTTTGAGGGTATGATAAAACTTTTGCGGATGTCCGATGCCGGCGAACGCAATTACATCTTGATTATTTATGGTTGTTTGGATTGCTTCGGTATGTCCTGAAAACATGGGTAAATCACAGCGTTTTGCCAATTCGTGTTTATCTTTTCCCAGTATTATTACAGCATCAGCACGTTTGCGTCCGTTTTCTAAGGTTTCACGCAACGGACCTGCTGGTATTATTTTACCATTACCGATACCATAATTACCATCGAATACCATAAACGATAAATCTTTATACAGACTCGGATTTTGGAATCCATCATCCATAATTATCACATCTGCACCTTGCTCTACAGCTTTTTGAGCTGCTTCATAGCGATTAGCGTTAACCACTACCGGAGCTTGTTTTGAAAGCAGTAGAGGTTCATCTCCGACATCTTTTGCTGTGTGCTTTTTGCTATTGACGATTACATTTTGCAATTTTCCACCATATCCTCGTGAAACAAAAAACGGGTGATACATTTCATTTGTCAGCAATTTCGCTATTGAGAGTGAAACAGGGGTTTTACCGGTTCCTCCGGCTGTAATATTACCGATACAAATAACCGGAATCGATACTTTGCGGGGAGATTTTAAGCGTAAACGAAGTTGGGTTGCAAAACCATATATCGCACCAAAGGGGGATAGAAATTTTGATGTAAGAGAATTTGATTGCCAGTATTTAGGAGTCTTCATTAACCAAATATCCTTGAATTTTTTCAACAATACCATCTAAAACCTTGGCTTCGCTTGAGGCCCAGTTATAAGCTAAACTGCGCTTGGCCTCTAATAACTCTTTATTGGAAAGCAGTTGGTCAACCATATCAATTAACTCAAGCACGTCATTTACCTGAATAATACCATCGGCATGTTTTGCCCTGTTCATTGCATCGGTAAAGTTATGCATATGCGGACCAACGATTACGGCATCACGACAACGCGATGGTTCCATAAAGTTTTGTCCTCCGTGCGGGATTAGTGAGCCTCCGATAAATACAATCGGAGCAATTTCGTACCAAATCCCCATTTCACCAATAGTATCTGCAATATATATATCTGTTTCTGAGGTGATTTTTTCATTTGCCGAACGTAGTGCAACTTTAAGCCCGAAATCAGTTACCAGTTTTTCTTTAATTTCTGAACCGCGTTGCGGGTGGCGTGGTGCTATTAAAGTCAAAAGTCCATTATGTTTATTTTGCAAATCTTTTAAAAAACGTCCGATTTTAAATTCTTCGTCATTATGTGTAGAGCTTGCCAACCATATCGGGCGATTACCGATTTGTTCAACAATTTCAGCTTTTTTGTTTTGGTCAACTGGTATTGGAAGTCCGGCATATTTCAGATTACCTAAACACGTAGCATCTTTAGCTCCCAGCTTGCGTAATCTGTATGCATCTTCTTCCGATTGTCCGAGGCAAGTAGTGAAGCAATCCAAAATCTCTTTTATAATGTAGTCAAATTGTTGCCAGCGTTTGAATGACTTATTGGAAATGCGTCCATTTATTAATATTAAAGGGATATTTTTACGTTTAATGGCAGAAAGCATTGCCGGCCAAAATTCAGATTCAAACCACAAAGCAATAGTTGGTTGCCAATGGCGGACAAAGCGAGTGGCAAAAACCGGATTATCAATTGGCAGATATTGGTGAAATGCGCGTTCAGGTAATCTTTTAGCCATAACTTCAGCAGAAGTAGTAGTTCCTGTAGTAACCATAACATGAGCCTGAGGATAGAGTTCAAGCAAACGATTTATAAGAGGCAACATAGAAATCGATTCGCCAACCGATGCGCCATGAAGCCAAATCAGCCATCCGTCAGGACGTTCCTTTGTTGGTCGCCCAACACGTTCATTAAAGCGTTTGATATCTTCTTTGCCTATTTTTTTACGCTTTTCTATGTAGCGTCTGATGGCAATTGGATACATAATACGGACAAGAGTGTTATAAATACCGATGAACATTTATTTTTTCCTTACAACATATTCTTTCTACTTTTTTTGGCTTCTGTTCCCTGCGGAATGAAAGGTATCCCCATTTCCTTATCAATTTTCCAAGTTAATTCATTTAAATTGTTTTCAATTTGTTTGCGAAATGTTTCCAATTCATCTTTTGAAGCATTTTTAGGTACAAAAAACGGTTTGGTGATGGCATATATTCCTTTATGAAACGGTAATGGTAATAACATATTATCCCAGCTCTTTGTAATGATGAAAGAACCGGCAATACTATAGGTAATACCGACTATCGGTTTGCCGCTTTTTTGCGCATAAAACAACGGACTTAAGGACATTTGCATACTAGGTCCGAGAGGCCCGTCCGGAATGATCGCAATGCTGTTACCGTTATTAAGATTATTCATTAGTTCAAATGCGGCTCCTGTGGAATTTTTATTTGACGATCCGCTGATATGACCAATACCGAATTTTTCTAAAATTTTAACAATTATACGGCCATCGCGATGCGGAGAAACCAAGGCGTTAAGAGTGCGTGATTTATTCCAAAAATAAGGCATTTCTAAAGTGCGTCCGTGCCACCCGACAACAATCATAGAGTCGTATTTATTCAGCATATCGTATACTTCTTTAACACCAATAACATTCCATCTGGTTGTTAAGCCTACAAATTTAAGATAGCAATAAGCGAAAGTTCCTACTATTTTTTCGGCAATGGGAGTTTTTAAAAATTTTTTCAGGTATGTAATTTTCATTTTTATTCTGATATTCCTTAACTTTGTGCCCATAATACAAGATTTTTTTTGAAATACAATCGGAAAAACAAAAATATTAGGTGTTTTTTTTGTTTTTTTGTGATTATCTCTATTAAAAGGGGAAATAAAATGTATTTAAGTGAAGTTCAATTTAAGGCAGAACTTGAAAAATGTTTACAATGCAAAACAAAGCCGTGTATGACGGCATGTCCGGTTAAATGTTCACCCTGTGATTTTATCAGATATGCAAAAAACGGAGATTTTATCAGAGCTGCCGGCGAAATTTTGCAACAAAATCCTATGGGAGAAGTGTGCGGATTAATTTGTCCGGATAAATTTTGTATGAAAGCCTGTGTGAGGACAAATATTGATGCTCCTATTAAAATTCCGGCAGTGCAGGCAACAATTATGCGAAAAGTCAATAAAATAAGGATTGATTACAAACCTTATAATGGTAAAAAAATTGCGATTGTTGGGTTGGGACCAGCCGGAATCGGGGCGGTAGCCGAAGCATTGAAACAGGGATTTTCCGTTGATGCTTTTGAAAAAGAAGACTCGGTCGGCGGGGCGCTTAATTTAATTCCCGATGAGCGTTTGCCTAAGGAAGTTTTGCTTAAAGAATGGCAAAGAATAAGTGAGAATCCATGCTTGAAAGTTTATTTTTCTACCGAAATAAGTGACTATAATTCTTTGCTAAATCAAGATTACGAGGCAATCGTCGTGGCGCTTGGTGAGCAAAAAAGCCGTAAATTGGGAGTTGAAGGAGAGCAGTTTGCGATTGACTACACCGAATACCTGAAAAATCCGCAAAAGTATGTTATATCCGGTCATGTAATGATTGTCGGCGGCGGAGCTGCGGCTGTTGATTGTGCATTAACCGCGGCACGACAAGGGGCAAAACACACCGAAATGTTGGTGCGGCGCGGTATTAGCAATATGCGAATTACAGCTGCCGAAAGAGATGCTTTGTTGGGAGCGGAGGTGGATATAACCACAATGACCAAACCGCTGAAGATAGAAAAATCCGGTGATAGGTTGATTATTGATACCATAAAGACCGAATTTGATGAGCAAGACAAACTTGTGGAAGTTGCCGGTACGCAAATCAGGAGAAATAATATTGATTTGATAATTACCGCACTCGGTTCCGATCGGGCGGAAGAACCGGTTGAAAATGCCAAGATTATATACGCCGGCGATTTTATTACCGGCGGTTCAACCGCTGTTCAGGCCATAGCAAGCGGTAAAAAAACGATTACGGAATTGGTGGAAAAATTGAATTTTTAATCCACAGGGCCGTTTTCACGCAGGCTTTGTTTTACTTCTCCGATTTTCCAGCGGAAAGTTTGAGATTTGAATATATGAACGTAATAATTATATCCGATAATTACCAATATTCCTGCAGCCACCCACGAAATAGGGCTGGCATACATTATTCCCTTGTAACCGATTGCCTTTGCCAAACAAATGGCTGCATATGTGCGTGTTAAAAGTTCTGTAATGCTTGAAAGTAAGGGAATTAAAGGCTTTCCCATACCTTGAATGGTATTTCTGAATACAAAAATCGCTCCTAAAAAAACATAAAACATGGTGCTGATTACTAAATATTGTTTACCGATTTCCAAAATAAAAGCAGTATTATTGCCGGTTGAAGTGTCACCGGTATCTATAAACCAGGCAATCATATCCTGCCCGAATTGACGCATTATTAGAAATCCGGCAATACTGATTAAAACTGTGAGTATAAAAGCATAACGAACGCCTCGACGAATACGTGACAATAAATTTGCTCCCCAGTTCTGCGCCGAAAATGTTGCCATTGACAAACCGATTGCCAATAACGGCTGAGTTACAAATTGTTCTATACGGAATGCCGCAGCAAAGGCGGCAATAATGTCTGCTCCGAAAGAATTGCAAACGCTTTGCACAATCATAATTCCGAAAGATAAAATAGAAAACTGTAAAGCCATCGGGAACGCTAATTTCAAATGTTCTTTCATCACAAAAGAATTGTAATGCATAAATTCCTTTTTAAGGCGTAAAAGCGGAAATTTTTTCCACATATATGTGAGACACACAACCAATGCAATAAAATTAGAACACAATGTTCCCAATGCAGAGCCGATAACTCCCAGTTTACAGTAGTTTATGAAAATAAAATTTAAAACTATATTGATGAGTGATGAAAATATCAAAAAATAAAGAGGTGTTTTACTGTCCCCCAAAGCACGGATAAAACCAGCCATAAGGTTATATAAAATAATCAATGATGTACTCCATGCAATAACATACATGAAATCGTATGCTTGTTCAAATATTTCCGATGGCATATTCATTAGTTTGAGAATAGAGGTCAAAAATATCAATAATACAGCAGTCAGAATAACACTTAAAATGATAGCCGCGAGAGTACAATGAAATACAGACTGACGAACTCCGTCTTCATCACGCGCGCCAAAGCGTTGAGCTGTAATTACCGTCAAACCTCCGGTAAAACCGAAAGCAATCATCAAAAATACCATATAAATGGGGGTTGAAGCACCAATAGCCGCGAGTGCATTAATACTTATTAAATGCCCGACAATCATCATATCAGAAACTTGGTATAATTGCATAAATAGATTCCCTAACAATAAGGGTATGGCAAATTGTATAATCAGTTTGAGCGGATGTCCGACAGTTAAATCATTAAT
>JAFUXW010000147.1 GCA_017477035.1 Alphaproteobacteria bacterium
CGTCCGCCTAAAACCGCGACTTCCTCATCAGTGCCGTCAACCCATGTCTGCGCGTCTTTTAGAGCTTGTTTACTCGCTGTTTCAGCCTCAATCGCTCGCAAAGCCGCCGATTTACTCTGTGTGGCTTGTTCGGTGGCTGTTGTTGCCGCTGTCTGCGCTTGTTCAACGAGGTCATTTGTGCCGGATTGAATGGTATTACGAGTGTCTTGAATAGCCTTTGCGGCACTCGGAACATCGCCGTTTTCGGTGTGAACAACGGTGTCAGCATCGCCATTGGCTATGTCATGAAAAATTTGCGCATCGGCATCTAACGCGGTTTGCGTGTCGTGAATAATTTTTGCGGCACTCGGAACATCGCCACTATCTGTATGCACAACCGTTGTCGTATCACCGTTTGCTATATCGTGGAAGATTTTAGCATCGGCATCCATCGCCGTCTTTGTGTCGTGAATAATTTTTGCCGCACTTGGCACATCGCCGTTTTTGGTATGCACAATGGTTGTGCTGTCGCCGTTGGCAATCAAATAAAGGATTGCCTCGTCAGCTTCCATTAAAACACGCATATCGTTAAGAACTTTGGCGACACTCGGAACTTTGCCGCCCTCGGTGGTCACTTCTGTTGTGATTGAACCATGAACGACATTGTGCAATAATCCGGTATCAACCTCGGCTTTATCGACCGCGGCATCTAATCTTTCTTGCATATTTGGCATTGAAAATTTCCTCAGTTTAATTTGTTCGGACACGATTTGTGAACGAGAATGTGGAGCTTATCGACCGTGAATTCCAACTTCTGAAAGTCGGAATCCATAATGATAAGCGTTGCATCTTCGGTAATTGTCGGGCGATCGCGGATTTCAAGCTCGGTTGTTATCTGCCATAACCGACCGGCAATGATGCTTGCTTCAAATTGTTGCGTAAAACGTGCTTCCTGTTCGGTTAAGCCGATACCGCCCAAAAGCGTGATAACAAACCATTCCGCACCTTCTTTAGCGTAGTATTTATACCATGCCTCGAAAAGACAGAATTGCTCCGGCGACATAATCCATTTAACCGCGATTTTACTTGGTGTTTGCGTATATCTGCGCCGTTGCCGCGCTGGTCCGGCTTCCATATCGGTACGAATAATCGCCTCATCAGGTCGTATGGAATAGCCCTCAACCGTTGGATAAGGTAATCGTTTCGGAAATGTAATCGTTGTCATATAAAATTCCTCTTGACTCTTTATTGTATTTAATTTAGTATTAAATAAAATACAAAATAGGAGTCTATAAAATGAACATTATTGAAGATATTATGCCTTTAAGCAACTTCCGCCAACAGGCATCGGAGATCATCAAAAAACTCGGTCAAGTTAAACGTCCGACATTTATTACCATTAACGGCAAGGTTGCCGCAGTTGTTCAAGATGCCGAAAGTTATCAGCAGATACTCGATAAAATTGATGAGCTTGAAACAATGCTCAGTATTCAGCGCGGTTTGGAAGATATTTCCGCCGGTCGCGTTTCAACTTTGGATGAAGTATCAGCAAGATTAAAGGCTCGTCATGAACAAGTATAAAATCATCATTTCTCAAGAGGCAGAGGATATTTTAACTGCCTCTTATGACTATTTGTATGCGAGAAATCCGCTTGCCGCTGTTAAATGGCTTGACGGAATGTTACAAACAATTCAAAGCCTTGATACGTTTCCTGAGCAAGGAGCAATTATTCCAGAAGCCTCTTTAGATGCTTCTTTTGCCGATTTGCACCAAATATTTTATACAATGAATGCCGGAGGCAATACCTACCGTATCATTTATAAAATCACAAATGATACGTTCAAAATCGTTGATGTTGTAACAATCCGTAGTGCGTATCAACAACCAATGGCATAGTTATCTATAACTCCCATAAGCCGGATTAAGTCCGTAACGTTGCTCCAAAAGCGGCGAAAGACCTTCGCCTTTGGAGATGTTTTTGCCGATTGCTCCCTCAATTTTTTCAATAACGACATCCAAGCTGAAATCGCCGTTACCGAGATTGGTCTTAGATACCGAAGTTTTGACTTCCGAGGCGGCATTATTAACGACGTTTACGTTGACGTTTACTTCCGTTCCGCCGCCGTTTCCCAACGCTTTCATCTGTTCCTTGGTAAAAACACCTTCACCGCGTTTAGCGATAATCGGCACTTCATCGCCGACAATTCCGCCTTTGTGGAACTTCGGCGCACCGGAAAACACCGCCGGACTGGCATAGGTTGTTTTCAAATTATCCGCACCGACAATACCGCCGGTATGAGCCGCACCA
>JAFUXW010000148.1 GCA_017477035.1 Alphaproteobacteria bacterium
AACAATTTGGTAAACATCCGACACAAAAACCGGTAGAATTATTAGAACGTATCATTCTTGCCTCAACAAAAGAAAATGATTTAATTTTGGACCCGTTTATGGGAAGTGGGACAACCGGGGTGGCCGCTATGAAATTAGGTCGGCAATTTATAGGTATTGAAAAAAATCCTGAATTTATCGTACTGGCGGATAAAAGAATTTTTGATGCATATCAACATAAGGAGAGCAAAAAATGAAAAACAATCCAGTTTTCAAAAGTATCTTAAAATGTAACAGTGATGACGAAGTTTTTTCATATTTGATTAGCACACTGAAAGAAACAATCAAATCATGGGACTATTTTGTAAATTGGAAAAAAGTTATTCATAATTATCGTGAAGTTGAACGCTCATTAAATTTGCTCAACACGTTGGTTGGTAAGGAAAATATTGAGGAAGAAGCGTTGGCATTGCTGACGGATTATCCTCAAATTATTGGTGTCGTTCCGGCATTATTGGCCGATAGAGATAAGAAAATCAGTTTACTGGTCACCCCTAATAGTTTTGATGCAAGGAGATTTGATTTTTCAAAACCAATGCCGGCTAAGAATGGTGTTTTGTTCCTGAAAGAAAGCGGATTTTTGAAACTTATTTCTGATCGTAGCATCAAATCAATTCCCGATTATTTTATCGGTGTTGAGGTTGGTCTTGATTCCAATGGCCGCAAAAATCGTAGTGATACATCCATGGAGAATTTAGTTGAATTCTTTGTAAAGGATATCTGTGAAAGAAACGGATATGAATACATTGCTCAAGCAACCGCCGATAAAATCAAGGCAAAATGGGGGAAAAATATCACAGTAACAAAATCATCTAAGAGAATAGATTTTGCCATCAATACTCCTAAGAAGCTGTATTTAATTGAAACGAACTTTTATGGCGGCGGCGGTTCCAAATTAAAATCCACTGCTGAAGAATATGCTGATATCTATCATCAATGGACAAGAGATGGCCACCAATTTATTTGGGTAACAGACGGATATGGTTGGAAAACAACCCAACGACCATTGCGCGATACATTCAATACAACTGATTACATCATCAATCTCGATATGATCCAAAAAGGTGTTTTAGAGGAACTGTTAAAATAAGTAAAAAATATATAATAGGATTTAAAGAGTATGAATATTGAACAATTTAGTGAATACTTAAAACATGTAAAGCCGCGCAGACGAAAAATAGCAGAAAATTGGGGAATAGCAATCGGATTACAGGCGGTGGATGATTTGCATGTGTCAGAATTTTTACTGGATGTTGCTAAAAGAAATATTGATGGCGAAATCACAATAGATGAAGCAGAAGCCTTGATAGAAGAGCATTATAGAGAAGCTGATAAAGATAAATAGTTCGGTGGTAAGTCAGTAAAAATAATGTAATGACATAATTCGCGTTTACATTTTTCGCATTTTTGAGTAGTTTTTTTGATATAATCGGCGGTGGAGTGCGCGAAAAGTGTGTTGGGGACAAATTAGTGTATGTTGGGAACAAAAAAGCACGAGACATTTTTGCAATTTTATGATACTTTTTTTGGTATAATCAGTGACGTAGTGTGTAAATTTTTTGAATCGATTTACAATAGCAAACTCGCTACCTTTAACTTGATTTTTGCTTTCAATGCCGTATAGTTCTTATATATTAAAGTGTTTGAGGGTGAAATGAAACAAGATATTAAGTTAGTTCCGTTACAGAAAGATGACCGTGAGCAGTTCATTAAGGACAATCAGGAAGCGTTCAAATATGGTGCGACCGAAGAATTTGATGTGCGTGATGAACACTTTGAGGAAGACGGCGAGATTATATCTCGTGCAACCATTGAACAATCCATAGACGAAGGCGAAGCGTATCGGATTATGCTGGACGGTCAGAAGGTCGGCGGTGTTATCGTTAAAACCGAAGGCGATAAAGGAGATTTGCACATTTTGTTTGTTTCACCGCAGGCTCATAGCAAAGGCATCGGATATGCCGCTTGGTGTGCCATAGAAAAGATGTATCCTAAAATTAGAGTTTGGGAAACTGTGACGCCATATTTTGAAAAGCGTAACATACACTTTTATGTTAATCGGTGCGGCTTTAAGATTGTAGAGTTTTATAATGAACACCATAAAGACCCGAACAGCACGGACGGCGGGCTTGATGAAATGTTCCGTTTTGAAAAGGTTATGAAATAGAGGTATTTTGCACTTTTAATAAGAGCAAATGACAAAAAGTTATCCCTGCCTAATTTGTCATTGACATATTAGACCGTGACAATGCAAGCGTTTTATGTTACTTTTCTTGGTATAATTCGGGAGAAACGTGTGCGGATCAGTTTCCACACGTTTTTTTCGTAAATGTAACAAAAAAATTGTCAGGACATAAAAGTACAAGACATTTTGATTATTTTATGTTAGCTTTTCCTGTATAATCGGAAGAGAAAAGTATCAAGAAACAATAGGTTATGTTTTTCATAAGTCTAAAACATCCGGAACTGTCCACAAAAAAGATGTTGTTAACAAAAAAGTAGTTAACATTTTTGCCGTTTTTTGCTAGTTTTTTTGATATAATTCGGGAGAAG